>CAYZWN010000028.1:0-3483 GCA_964482185.1 uncultured Roseivirgaceae bacterium | reverse complement strand
GTTGTTTCGATGGAAAGCCTGACATCATAATTACCGGGATTCGCAAATTGATAATTGGTATTTTGCCCGGAAGCCGTTCCTGTACCATCGCCAAAATCCCACGACCACGAGGTGATGGACGCGTCATCCGATGAGCTGGCGGCAAATGTGTTTTCATTGTCGATGCAGGCGTTGGAGGTGGTGAAGGATGTGGTGGGAGCGGTGGCATCTCGGATATAGATTGATTCGATAAATGTTTCAGACTCACCACGGGTATTATAGGAGGTCAAAACAATTTCGCGCCTGCCTGGCGTAAAAAAAAATATATTATCAGGTTCGTATTCTTCTGAAAAAATTGATGATGCCGAAGATGTATTCTGTTTAAAATCAATCCTATAGAGGTTATTATTATTGTAGTCCAAGAAAAACCCATGCCAGTAGGATTTGGAATAAATAATGTCAAGACTTCTTGTATCAGGTGTTGAGGATAAAATTGAATTGATAGTTGGGTAGTTTGAAAATACATCCAGATCAAAATCCAAATAATGCAATGAGCTACGAGATTGTGCAAATACATTAATGTTGTTTGCCTCTTTTCTTACTAAAACTTTTGTTGCGTTTGGTATATCCGCAATTTCTTCAATTGTAGGAATTGAATAGATTGTATCAGAATAATTTAGCCTAAAAATTTTGCCATTTTTATTTGACGCAACAAACCCAATCCATTTATTGTCAATGAGGGTTAATTCGGTGTCAAAAGGCTGTGATATGCCTAAACCGGCTCCAAAACCCATGACATCTGTTATAATCGGATTATTCAGAATTGAACTTCCGAAGTTAATAATAACCAGAGGAGTACCGAAATAGTTAGTTGTGAAAGCGTAATTATTTGAGCCCTCTCTTATTATCTCAACATCTAGAGGAGTATTTAGTATACCGAAGTTTCCAAGTAATTCGCCTTTGGGCATATTTTTAAGACTATTGCCAAAGTTCAATCTCACAAGATTTGATCCTACTATATTTACAGTAAGAGCGTACCAATTTCCCTTTTCATTTATCAGAGAAATGCTTTTAGAGTTGTTTAAGACATTGCCGGGATTTCCTAAGTCAACATAATTTGGTTTTGGATTCTTAACATTTTCTCCAAAATCAATTCTAATTAGTTTATTAGTAGACCGATTTGTGACAAAGCCATACCAATTTAGGCTATCTTGAACTAATTCGATGCCATTTGGGGACCTTGATTCTGTTAGAAGGCCAATATTAACCTCATCTGGTATTCCTTTAAGATCTTCATTGGAAAAATCCCAAATTGATGAATGACTGTCAGGGACAGGATTTCGGACAACCAGTTTTTCCCCTAGACAGATTGTATCACTTGTGATAATACCGTCATCTTGAGTTGAAGAAAAAGAGATAGTTGATTGTAATGCTGTTAAAAGAATAAATAGTACTTTTTTCAATTAATAAAACTTTTTGTCATGCCTCGATTAAAAAGAAAGGCTTTTGGAAATAATAACATTAATACAACACTACCTACAATTGGTAACTTAATTTTTTTAGAGTAATATTTTATATTCTGAATAATGCTCTTGTTTCTGAACAGGTATTTAAAATGGTTAGC
This sequence comes from uncultured Roseivirgaceae bacterium, assembly GCA_964482185.1. Classification (GTDB taxonomy): domain Bacteria; phylum Bacteroidota; class Bacteroidia; order Cytophagales; family Cyclobacteriaceae; genus JAAUQL01. The sequence goes on along the minus strand of CAYZWN010000028.1, from coordinate 1,880 downwards.
GTGTTTATCGTCCAAATTTTTGCTTAACCATGTAAATATTTCATTTGATCTTATGAGTCCTCCAGTAGAGGTTTTATGATTTGGATGAAACCTATAAACAGAATAATAATCGCTTGTTTTAATGAATTTTACCTTCTGACTTAGATACATTCTATGAAAAAAATCCCAATCAAAAACATAATGATAACTAGGGTTTAATTCACCAATTATTTCATGGGTTTTACGAGTCCAAAAAGAACTCGGTTGGATGATATTATCTTTATATGGAAGTTGACTTTCATTGAATTGATTAACAATGTCACTTCCGTAGAAGATAACGGAATCTTCATAAAAGGAAATAGCATTACCTACAAGTACTTGAGCAAATTTTCTATCCAATAGCATAATAATACTATTAAATGTGTTAGGTAAATAGTAGTCGTCTGAATTTAACCATGCTAATATGTCTCCGCTTGCATGATTAAATCCTTCATTTATTGCGGATGCTTGCCCATCATCTTTAAAAGATCTCCAATAAGAAATATGATCACTATATTTTTTAATAATATTAACTGTATTATCTGAACTACCTCCATCACATATAATAATTTCATGATTTGGATAGTTTTGACCAATTATGGATTGTATTGTTTGCTCAATGTATTTTCCCTGATTCAGAGAAGGAATTACAATTGAAATTTTCGGTTTGTCCATTAATCAAAAACCGTTTTTTACGAAAATCGAATTGAAATGTGTATTAGCATATAGATAGTAGCCATTATCTAATAATATTTTAGAAAGTTTATCATTTTGATTGCCGGTACCTAGCATTGACCACTCACATGTCTCCAAACAAATAACATTTGGGGAGAGAGAACTGAAATTAAAATTTTCAATAATTTCAGTATCAAGTCCTTCCACATCAAGATTGAGGAGGTCTATGTTCTTTATATTTACATGCTTATCAATGAATTCACTAATGCCAATGATTGATACATTAGATTGGGATTTTATTTCTAAACCTTCTTCTTGGTATTTGTTTACTTGATATCTATCGAATGAGGAAAGGGTATGATCCTTCATCTCATAAAAAATCATTTTGGTTGACTCTTTTCCAATTCCAAAATTAAAGTTCTTATCTCTCGGTCGATATTTGCATAACAATCTAAAAAGATATGGATTAGGTTCCACATTTATTCCCGTTGATCCTTTATGATAAAATAATGCAGTATTGTTCAGTTTATATGGGTGATTCGCTCCAATATCAATATAGGATGGCTTTTCAATTTTTCTTATTCTAAAAATATTTTCTATTATTAAATCTTCTCCAGCTTGTGAATAACTCGGTCTTTGATATTTTTTCTTGCCTATTAAAAAGCTGTAAATATTCTTTATGGACTTTTTCATTAAATATGCATTGGATGTCTTATTACCAATCAAGGTTTTTAGTAGTTGCTTCTCATAAACCGGATTTAATTCCAATTCTTCATATGACTTTTTGCTGAAGTTAATAGGATTAGTATTTTGGTTTGAAAAAATTGAATCAGTACTTTTCGTATGCGTACTATTATTTCCAAAACCAATATTAGAAACTGAGTTTACAGGAGGTAATACAATAACTCTATGGAGTTTAAAAGCAGTGAATTGCCATTTATAGGCCCAAGAATCAATACCATTTGAATATGTTTTTGTGAAGACATTTAGCCAGTAATCAAACTCCGCCTTCTCGAAATTTAGATCAATTAAGCATTTTTTTAGGTTTAGAGTCGAGGTGCTATTGATAAATTGACTCCATCTATCCCTCCAAGTTGCCCATCCCCAAACGTGCGTGTATTTAGTAAAGATCATTTTGTCTATGGTATGCGTTTGGAATAATTTAGTTCCTCCAATATGCATCACCC
>CAYZWN010000027.1:0-33844 GCA_964482185.1 uncultured Roseivirgaceae bacterium | reverse complement strand
TCTATCGATGGTTCTTTTTCAATATTCAGGTAAACAAAATGTCCTGCCTTATTTATCACAAAACTCATAATCACCTGGTCTTCGATGCCACGAGCTATGGCCGATTCAGGGTAGTTCAGGTTTTCCTTTATAGTTTTTTCAAATGTCTCTTTACCCCCTTTAAAGGTAGCCGCTTTATCGTAATCATCATGAATTGCATCATCATTGTGGTTAACCTTACGATATGCTTCAAATTCCTGGCGGTTTACTTTATAAATGACTACATAGGCAGTGTATTGGTCTCTATCATGCAAATTGTTATTCCATTCACGCGTTTTGATTTCATCTGCTGTAAACTTTCTTGAATACACAAGCGCAACATCAGAAAGCCCGAGTTTTAAATAGTTATTTTTCGGGTTCTCAGGGTTAAAAGGAGTATCTTCACTATCAGTGAAGGAATACATAGTGATATAAATATGTGTTGGGTCGTTACTCTGTAATGAGATATAGGCCTCTATGAAATCCTTTGGTGCATTGCGCATGGCATGGACTCTTTGAGCTATTTCTTCCTCAAGCGTCATATTGGGCTGGTTTTCATCAAAGCTTTCGTCAAAGCCCTGAAGATCACTGAGATCATTTTTACAAGCAAAAAGAAAAACTGTAAATACAGAAATCATGCATAGTGTTACAATTCCTGAAATTTTGGATGGTTTGGAATGCATTTGTATCATATCGAGTCGGTTTTTGATGCTTGATCCTGAATAGGCATGTACGAGTTGAAGGTTCATTTCATACCATTTAAAACTATTTAGAAGTTTTTCGTAATTAAATTGCCCTGAAATGTGGAGCGTATACCGGTCGGCAAGGTATTCATGGTTTTCCTTTAATTTTTTTTGAATAAAGCCCAGTAAGGGGTTAAACCAGAAAACGATTCGCACTATTTCTGAAATTAATATATCAAAGCTGTGCCCGTGAGATATGTGATATTCTTCATGGGCAATAATGATGTCCTTTTCTTGCGGGGTGAGTGGGAATTTATTCGACAGAAATATTTTATTAAGAAATGAAAATGATACCACATTCGATTCGACATAGTACAAATGGAATCCATTTGTTGTCATCTCTTTTTTACTGCTTTTTGTCCTTAGTTCAAATATTCGCTTGTATGCAATGATCAGAGCACGAGTGGAAAAGACCACAATTGTGAAATAAATTGTAGCGACTGCTATCAACAAATAATTGACATTTGCAGAATGTGCTTCAATCTTTTGAATTGGATTATTGGTGATCGATTCGTTAATAAAGCTGACTGGAATTAGAATATCTATGGATACGGGGTCATTGACAGGCAAAGAAATTGGAATCTTGGCAAAGGGGATAAGAAATGGCAGTATAAGAATTGCAAGCAGAAAGTACCTGTTGAAGCGAAAGTTTGTGCCTTTTCGATTTAGCAATAAGAAGGCTGCCAAAAGTATTGATTGCAAAAGCACCACCCTGATTATGTATTGAATGAATTCTTCCATATCTGAGAATTATAAAACAAATATAAAACTATTTGCTTAGTTTACAAACTAAAACATTAGTTTATTTTTCAAATTTTTATACAATACTGGTGCTCAGCTATTTTTCGTTGATTCTACGCCATATAAAAAGGCCATGTAGGTATGAATCCAATTGCAAACATCGCGTCTTCTTTACATTCATTGCGGTTTTATTTTTTTAGCGAAAGGGTCACAAGGGTAAACACAAAGCACGCCAGGTTTTAATCAATTGAATTATAGATTATTAATACAATATTTTTATCTGTGAAACTTGAATAGGTAATATATGAATTCCGTTTTGTAAGGCGCCTGGTAAAAAAAGCAATTTTAAAAATCCCCATTCTTGTTTGAGCGTAAAGCAGATGGCCTATCTTGAATCCAATTAAGTATTATTTTTAGCCATATTAATAATTTAAATAATTGCCCGGGATGATGAATGTTAAAAATTTACTTGCAAAAATCGTTTTATCTTTTGTCATTTTCCTGTCATTTGGTTCAACTATGCAAGCCCAGGAAATCATGAAAATTCAGGCATTATTATACTCCAACAATCTGCCTGTTGAAATAGAAATGGAAAATGGCCTGATCAGATCGGTGAGGCAGATTGCTCATGAAAAGGTTAAAGATATGGTTTTTGTGGCCCCCGGCCTGATTGATGTTCAGGTAAATGGTTATGCCGGCGTCAGCTTTACCGATGAAGGGCTAACGGTTGATGGCGTAAAAAAGGCGACGGAAGGACTCTGGAAAGAGGGTGTGACCACCTATCTTCCGACCATCATTACAGCCTCCGGCGACTTGATAAGGGAAAATCTTTCTGTACTCAATCAATCACTTCAAAACGAGCAATTAGCCTTGTCGGTCCCCGGTTTTTTTCTGGAGGGGCCCTATATATCGCCCGTTGATGGTTTTCGCGGTGCACACAACCTCGAATTCGTCAGATTGCCCGACTGGCAGGAGTTTCAAAGTTTCATTAAAGCCTCTGATGGCAACATTATAAAGACCACCCTGGCTCCGGAGTTTGAAGGCGCTATGGAGTTTATTGATGCGTGTCGCAAAGCGGGTATTATTGTGGCTATCGGCCATCACAATGCCAACTCGGATCAGATCCATGAGGCAGCCCGAAGGGGTGCGGTCATATCCACCCATTTAGGCAACGGATGCGCCAACATGATTCACCGGCACGACAATCCACTATGGGCGCAAATGGCAGACGACCGATTAATTCCGACCATCATTGCAGACGGTTTTCACCTGAATGCGGATGAATTGATGGTTTTTTATAAAGTAAAAGGCCCTGAAAAGCTCCTGCTTATTTCAGATATTACAGAGTTAGCCGGATTACCGCCAGGTGAATATGAATGGAATGGAAAAAAAGTGCTTTTAACGCCGGAAGGAAAACTCCGGCTCCCCGAACAGGATGTATTGGCGGGCGCCTCTTTCACCATCAGGAAAGGCATTGGCAATATGATAAAACACACCGGATGCTCACTGGAGGAGGCAATTAATATGGCATCTTCGAATCAGGCAAAGTTATTTGGCTGGCACGATCGCGGCATCATTGAGCCGGGCAGACGTGCCGATCTGGTACTTTTCAAGATGGAAAACGGAGAAGTGATCATACATAAAACGATCCTTGCGGGCAATACGGTTTTTGTAAAGGAATAGAAAATGAGGCAAGCTTGCCACATCGCACTTCCGAATTTTGTCACACAAAGCAAAATAGAGCAGTCATTCAGATTCATCAGCAAATGATTTTTAAATGAAAAAACCATTAAGACACCGCGTAATTGCAGCCCTGAGCCTGGTCGGCCCGGGATTATTTCTGATCGGGTATAATATCGGAACCGGCAGTATCACGACCATGGCCAAGGCCGGGGCAGATTACGGCATGACTTTGTTCTGGGCATTGATACTATCCTGTATTTTCACCTATATTTTAATGGTTGCTTATGGCAAGTTGACGCTTGTATCAGGAAACACCGCCCTCAATAATATTAAAAAGCAGTATAAATGGGGAGCCGGTTTGGCGATTTACATCATTGCGGCTGTTATAATTGGTGAGCTCCTTGCCGTGATGGGCGTGATGGGCATTGTCGTAGAGTTGTTGCAGGAAGGCATCAGGCTTGCTTTTGGCGGCCTGGTCGTGAGTCCCTGGTTGATTACATCTGTACTTGTGGTCATATTGTATTTGCTTTTATGGAATGGTCATTATAAGCGTTTTGAAAGGATGCTGACTTTTTTCGTAATCCTGATGGGACTTTGTTTTATCATGGTCTTTTTTCTTGTCAGTCCGGATCTTGCGACCATTGCAAAAGGTATGATTCCCTCAATTCCAAAACAACCGGGCAGTTTTCAACTTATCGCTGCCATGGCGGGCACGACGTGCTCCGCTGCGGTGTTTGTGGTGCGCAGTACTGTTGTGGCAGAAAAAGGCTGGAATATCAGTCACTTAAAAACTGAGAAAAGAGATGCAATGGTTTCCGCTTCCATGATGCTTTTTTTAAGTGGAATCATCATGGCTGTATCTGCCGGCACGCTCCACATCATGGGGCTTTCGCTCAATAATACAGTTGAAATGATCCATTTATTCCAGCCACTTGGTGGCAAAGCTGCGGCATTGATTCTCATCCTCGGTATCGCGGGAGCCGGACTTTCCACCGTTTTTCCAATAGTACTCATTGCGCCATGGTTGATTTGTGATTTTACCGGCCGTGAGCGTAATATCGGTTCACCACTATTCAGATGGCTCGGCCTTATTGGGATACTATTCAGTTTCGGATTCCTCCTGATGCCCGCAAAACCTCCCGGATTAATGGTTTTTTCCCAGGCATTTCAGGCCTGCATCCTGCCTGCTGTGGCCATTCCGGCTTATTTTTTACTGAAAGACAAGAAGCTGATGAAGGATCACGGATTGTCCACAAGGTTTAACATCGGCATGTTGGCTGTGATCGTTTTTTCGCTACTCACTACCTATCTTGCTCTGGCCGACTTGTTTTGATTGCTGGTCTTAACTATGATTTTTCTGATTTTGCGATGGGATATGATTCCTCGGGAATTTTATAATTTATCCATCACAGTCTTCATTTAATCATTTCAATCACAGTTCAGACAGTTTCGTCTTAACTATAATTTTTCTGATTTTGTGATGGGATATGATTATTTCTTTTTTGCTCTAAATATTTTCCCATCACAGTCTTCATTTAATCATTCCCTTCACAGTTTTGACTAGTCTATCTCGCGCTGATTTGAGTAATAATACAAACCTGATCTCATACTGAAACACTAATCAATAGCCTTAAATGCGTAGTAATCAAGTATTTTGGATATTCTTCTTTTCGATTTTGTTTTGTGCCAGAGTTTCTTTTGGTCAAAAGATTAATGACTTCCCCGCCAAAACAGATCCTTTGCATGTGAGAGTAGATAAATTTGACAAGCTGATGCTCGGCAACCACTGGAACGAAGGGGCCATCATGCAGCATGTGATCTTTCCTCCTGCAGGGCTTGACAGACCGATCGTCGGTTCACAGGCCGATTGCCTTGACCCAACATCGGAGATGCTTGCAGCCTATTCGCACAAATACGCCATAACCGGGAACCCGAAAGACCGGCAAATTGCCAATGAGATATTCGATGCCGTTCTGAAACTCGAACAGGTCACGGGCGTACCGGGCCTGGTAGCGCGTAGCTTTAATAAGACTGATCAGCCACTATGGCATGAAGAGGTGCTCTGGTATCATGAGTGGCACTGGTCATCATCTATACCCGGATATCGCTGGCTTGGGGATCTGAGTTCGGACAAGTTCACATCCATATTTTATGGTGTCGGAACTTTCTGGGAACTTTGTGCCGATGAAACATACAAACAGAAGGCTGCTGATCTGCTCGACCGGTTTATGGGTCGGATTGTGGATAATAATTTTAAACTTACTGATCTGGATGGGAAAATGACACTTTGGGGCAATTTCTGCCCCGACTTGCCTCATCAGGAGCTCAACTCGCTTAAAATGCTGATGGGTCTGAAGGTAGCTCACCGCATCACAGGCAAGGAGCGATACAACGCCGCTTATCATATGCTCATCGACAGGTATCATTACGATGACCGACAAATCAATTCCAAGGTAATTTTCCCGCCTGAATGGCGCAATGTAGGCGATGATTATCATGCCGCCCGGTCATTGTATATGCTGATGCGCTATGAAACAGACAGAAATCTGCTCATTAAGTACAGGATGAACCTGAACCGACATTGGTATGACTGGCAGAGTATGGATATGTCATGGGAAAGCAGCCCCTGGTTCCCAATGGTGTATCAGGTGCTTTCGGGAGAAAATATTTATACACCCGAACGGGTGCAAGTTCTAAAAGACATGTGGGGTTTTGAGCGTAAATCAAGGGAGTTTAAAATTCCACAACCTGATGGCAGTTTTAAATTGGTGAAATCTGAGGAAGAAGGCACCGCCGCAGCCATGATCCGGAACTATTGGTTTGGAAGATATTATGGAATTATCAATCCTGAATGGTAGCAGATATGAAATCGATTTTTAAAATACTAATTGGCCTGATCCTTTTACTTGCAACCATTTATCCGCTCAGCGCCCAGGAAACACAATTTCCTGAACCACCCGAAGGCATGGTATATGTTCCGGCCGGTTCATTTATTATGGGCAGTGAAACCGGCGACCCGGACGAAAAGCCGAAACATATTGCATGGACAGACGCATTTTTTATCGACCGTTATGAGGTCAGCTATGCAGAGTTTGCCGCCTACGATCCAACATTTGAGATACCGGAGGGAAGGGAAAACAGTCCGGCCATTGTTAACTGGTATCAGGCAGAAGCTTATGCAAAATGGGCCGGCAAACGCTTGCCAACCGAAAAAGAATGGGAAAAGGCCGCGCGAGGTACAGACGGCCGGATATTTCCCTGGGGAAATACCTTTGATCTGACCTACGTGGTTTGGGACAGAGCATATCCGCGCGGTAGCGCCATTGCCAAACCGGAAAGTCCTTATGGATGCTATGATATGGCCGGAAGTGTATGGGAATGGACGTCAGACTGGTATCTGCCTTACCCCGGCAATGACGTGCCGATGGAACAGTATGGCGAAGTTTATAAAGTAATGCGAGGCGGGTCAAATTTTAACAACCAATCTTTCTATCGTACAACGCAGAGATATTACCTGCATCCACAAAAGATCAGCAGATATTTTGTCGGATTCCGTTGTGTTAAGGACGTCAACTGAGGTTTTAGCGAACTGCCTCGATCAGATTGATCATCATGAAAAACCCGAGTAATAGCCAATAGGTGGCGGGGGCAATGCGGTTTGGAGGGAAATTCGATTTGTTGTAAATGAGCAGATAAACAAAGGATATTGCATACCATGCCACATAGTTTTGGATCGGAATGATATCATTTTCCCATGCCCAAAATCCCAGATCCACTGCAACGGGCTCAATGAATAAATCGATGAAAAGCATCATGGAGGCGCCGGCAGCAGCTTTCAGCGCGGGAGACACCGACCATGCTTTCAGTTGGCCGCCGATACCGTAAACCAGTACAAACCAAAGCACACCGATCAATAATGGCGTGCCGCCGATTTTAAATCCCAATGCATTGCCATAGGTATAACTGCCAAAAATCAGCCCTGTTTGTACGCCTGCAAGCTCAATCAGGTAACTTGTAACCATCACCAGAATCATAAAAAAAGTGAGCTTGTGATCCCATGACGACTGGAAAAAGAGCAGATATCCAAATACCAAAAGCAGATGAAAGGGTGTGAGCAACAGGAAAACCTCTCTGAAAGGAGACAGGAATCCCGCAACTCCAACAATGTGAAATATAGCCAGGATACCCAGGTGTAAGTAGAATTTCTTTTGTTCTGTCATTTGCCGATTGTATAAAAATGGCGATTACACGAGTGAATCTATTATTTTGGCTGACAGCAGGCAAAGAGGGATGCCGCCTCCCGGATGCACGCTGCCACCGCAAAAGTAAAGGTTTTTGAGCTTTCGGCTAAAATTGGGGTGCCTCAAAAATGCCGCCATCCGATTGTTGGAGCTGGTTCCGTACAGCGCTCCTTTGTGGGATTTTGTTTTTGATTCAATCAAAAGCGGATCCGTGACAAACTCGTAGTCAATGAGTTTTTCTATGTCCTCATTCAGTCGTTTCGATAATTTTTGCAATACGCTCTGCCTTGTCTGCTCAATTATTTTACCCCAATCCTGGCCGTCCACCGATGGGGCATTGACCATGGTAAACCAATTTTCATGGCCCGCCGGTGCATCCGGTGGGTTGTGTTTGGATGTGATGTTAATGTAAATGGTCGGGTCCGGGCTCATGGTCTTTTTATTAAATATGTGTTCGAATTCCTCCCGGTAGTCTTTGCTGAAAAATATGTTATGCAAACCCAGTTGGGGGAATGACTTTTTAATACCCCAGTAAAAAACCAACGCGGAGCTCGATCGCTCCTGGCTTAGCGTCTTCTCCGGAGCATTTATTTCAGGTAATAATTTCCTGTAAGTGAGCCAGGCATCCATGTTGCTCACCACGATATCAGCCTTATAATTGGTGCCTGCAGCCCTAATGCCGGTCGCTTTACCTTTATCATATGTAATGGAATCCACAGGGCTTTCGAATACAAACTGAACCCCCAGTTTTTCGGCCAGACCAACCAAGGCAGAGGTGATGGCGTACATACCACCTTCAGGAAAATAGGCACCGTCCATGTGCTCCAGAGCGGGGATCAGGTTCAGTATGCCGGGTGCCTGATATGGATTGGAGCCATTGTAGGTGGCATAGCGGTTGAACATCTGCACCAGTCTCGGTTCCCGCAATCGCTTTTCATTCGCATCATTCATTGTCTGCATGAGATCAAATTTGTGCGCATTGGCCAATGCCTTAACAGTATCGAAATTCAGATAGCTCAATGGCTTGTGCAAAGATTTCTCAAGAAATACCGGACGCGTGGCATCATAAATCAGCTTGCTGTGCGCGAGGTATTTAGTCACCACATCCGGTGCAACACCAAGTTTAGACTCAACTTCGCGCCCTAATTTTTCATGGTCTGCATAAGCCGTCAATTCCGTGCCATCCGGATAAAAGTATCTGCATGATTCTTCGAGCCGGATATAATTAAAATAATCCCTGGCATCGAGACCGGCTAATGAAAATAACTCATCAACCAATGAAGGCAGGGTAAAAAGGGATGGGCCAAAATCGAAGCGGTAGGTGTCACCCCAGAATTCGCTGAGTTTTCCTCCCGCATACGACTGTGATTCAAACACCTGGCAATTGTAGCCCCGCACGGCAAGCCGGATGCTGGTTGCGATACCCCCGATGCCTGCTCCAATGATTATTGCTTTTTTCAATGCTGTAATTTTAGTAAAGGAAACAAAATTATATTGCGATTGTTCGGTAGTAAAGATAGGTATGCAGGAACAAATCGTCACCATCACTTTTTTAAGATTCGCAGGTAGAAAAGATAAATTCTGGGCTTTCAGTATGATGCAGAATGCGCATTCCAAAATCGACGGCATCATACCCGGACTTTCTTTTTACAAGTTACTCGGATCGGGTGGAGCGGATGGTTTTAGCTGGAAACCGAACTTCAGTGTTTATGGTATTTTATGTGTTTGGGAAAACATGGATTTTGCCGACAGTTTTTTTAGCCATGTCCCGGTTTTTCTGGAATACAGGCAAAAATCCAGTGAATATTTCAGTGTATATATGAAAGCAATAAAAATCCACGGCCTTTGGTCTGGCGTGCAGCCGTTTGCGGTGGAAGAGGAAATTGCACATCAGGGGAAAATTGCCATCATCACCAGGGCCACAATCAGGCCGGGTAAGTTACTGTATTTCTGGAGTAAGGTAGCAGGCGTGTCTAAAACCCTTGAGTCCTACGATGGCAGAAGGTTTTCTGTTGGGATAGGAGAGTTGCCGCTCATCCAGCAGGCAACATTCAGCATTTGGGATAGCTTTGAAAAAATGACGGACTATGCCTATAAAGATCCTTTTCACAAAAAAGTGATACGCCTGACCAGGGAGAAAAACTGGTATCAGGAAGAATTATTTGCCCGATTCTATCCTTTCAGAGAAGAAGGGGTTTGGGAAGGAAAGGCTGTTTGTTTTCTTGATTAGGCTTTTATCATATGTATATAAAAACATAAATGCACTCTACAACATACCCTTCATCGTTTCAAAGACGTGTGTCGTCTCGAAATGCAGGTAATTGATGTGATTAAAGTCTCTGCGGCTCTCCGTCTCAGCGGTTGCATGAATAAAATCCATGCCTTATCCATAAAAATGATGCTGTTAAATATTATGGCAAACTAAAATGTGGTTTGAAAAATAAACCGCAAAGGCGCAAAGCCGCCAGGTTGTTTTTGGACCTTTCGCGTTTTGAACCTTGGAGAATTTTGCTTCCCAATATTTATAATTGTTGAAATAGGGAAGATTACCATAGATTCGTATTACTGACTTCCCACACCCTTTACATTCATGAGGATACTGTAAAAGCCCGTTTGCGCTGTGATGAAAAGCGTTTTCATGTCTTTCCCTCCGAAACATACGTTGGCTGTCCATGGCTCATCCACCTCGATCAGTCTGATTTGTTCTCCTTGGGGATTGAATACAAACACACCACCTTTGTGGGTGAGATACACATTGCCGCGATTGTCGATGGTCATGCCATCGGATCCCTTTTCGCAGAATAGCTTTTTATTGGATAAGAGGCCATTTTTTTCAATGGAGAATGAATAGGTTTTGTCCGCCCGAATATCTGCCACATACAACATTTTGCCATCCGGTGTGCCAATCACTCCGTTGGGCTGTTCCAGATCATCCGCTACCCTGATGAGTTCGCTTTTGTCAGGCGGAAGGTAATACACACACTGTCCGTCCTGCTGGGTAGTATCGCGGTCCCACCATGGGCGTTTGTAAAATGGATCGGTAAAATAAGCACTTCCGTCCGGAGCAACCCAGACATCATTTGGGCCGTTTAGCTTTCCGCCCTGGTAGCTGTCGAGCAATACCTGCACTTCTTTATTCTGATTGATAATCCACAATTCGTTTTTTTCATCAGCACATGACCAAAGGTTATCTTTCGCATCAAAACACAAGCCATTGCTCCTGCCCGATGGCTGCATCCATGTCTCCAGCGTTCCGTCAGTACTCCATTTCATGATTCGGTCATTCGGCTGGTCTGTAAAGAAAACATTACCCTTGCTGTCGGATGCCGGGCCTTCGGTAAATTTAAATTCACCGGATATTTTCACCAGCTCAGCGCCCTCAGCTACAATGTCAGTGTGCTGTGACTGGCAGGAAAGAAATAGGCACGTGGTGATCAGGAAAATCAGAGAGAAACCGTGAAGGCGATTGGTTTTTAGGTTTTGCCTTTTTGAAAATGAAATCATGACGTTCAGGTTTATTTTTGAAAGTTTAAGATAGCACTGCCAGGCAGAAGTAACAAGGGAATGCGTAAAATCATGATACCTAAAAGGTCCATCCGATTGAAGTTGTCACACCCCAGTCAATTCCAGAAGAGGCATCTTCCGGCGGTTTGGAATCAAAAGTATGATAAAAGGTCATGCTAAAGTAAAAGTCTTTGAAAAACTCATATTTGAACTGAAGGTTGATATCCGTTCTGTATCTTCCTTTTACTGTGAGGCTTGGATATAAGTCGCCATATGCTGTAATGTAAATCTCGGGATCCCTGTAACGGAAAATCTGATAATCAAGTCCTAGAAAACCCTCCAGGTTTTGTGTGGATTCAGATCCTTCTGTAGATTCTTCCTGGTTGACGATCAAAGCCAGGGTAGTCAGGAAGCGTGAAAGGTTGCTTCGCAGCCAGTTTCTCGACATTCCGGCTCCAAGCGATGATCTGAGTTGGATACCAAGTTCTGAGTTTTGCTGAAATTTTGAGAAACCCGTGTATGCGAAGTTTCCTTTTATGAACCGACTGAGGCTCAGGATCATATCTTGTTTTGAAGTTTCCAGGCCGGGCTGATTCACGATAATTGAGCTGCCATTAAGCGTTGTCAGTGATTTGGATGTTCTGTAGCGCATTTGTAGTGCTCCGTTCCATTGCTTCACATCACTTGCCTTGGTATAGCTGAATCCCAAATCCAGGCTACCATCGATCCTTGCCCAAAACCGGTTTTTTATTGGCGTGATTTCAACAATCTGGTTCATGTCCATTTCCACACTGTCCTCTGCAGAGATAATGAGCATTTTGTATTTATGATTGTCAGGCGTGATGCCCAGCGAGCCGAAATATTTTTGTCCGTCTCCGATAATGATCTCAAAATAATGATCTGAAGTGATCTGATAAATGCGATCCCATTTGATCGTTATTGTCCCCGCGGCATCTGTTTTAAAAGTAAGTTTTGCGTAATCCAGTTTTTTAATTTCGCCTGTAATCCAGTCGTTGTTATCGAGCAATACCCTGTCTGTCTTTTGCCCAAAAGCCGGAATTGCAAGGGATAGTAAAAAGTAAGTGAGCATCTGAATGATGCCCGTATTTTTACATTTATTAAACACCTGGTTTACGTCCACCTTTTTGAGTCCACAGTTTTATCAAATCACTTTAACAACTAATGGAGAGGAAATTCTGCGCGTAAAATCAGAGAGGTACCTGTCAAATTCTCCAGGCAGCTTGAACTGATTGCTTTTGCTCCAGGCAAAGCCTGCATAATAGCTCAATTCGGCTTGTGGTTTGCACACCACCAGCATATTGCTCAGATCAACCGTCTCGACACGGTGATCAATAAAATCAATAATTAAACCCGGATCCACAACGATGGCCGTGGCCAATTCGGTATCGAAATGGGGCTCCAGGTAACGGAACCAGCCTTCAGAGGTTGTGGCTTTGACTTCTCCCTTTTTGTCATGAAGGGTCACTCCCAGTGTTACGTTCGGCAGTTCAGAATAATTTCCCAGCACTAAAGTATTCTTAAAGAGATTAGAACCCAGGTCAATAGAGATTCTTTTAATTTCCTTAACAGGAATACCATTGGCATCCCATGTTCCATAATCCAACTCGAAGATTGTCCTGATCGGGCCATTGGCGATTATTTTCCAGCTAATATAATTTTTAGAAGTGGCAAGTTCGCCGTCTTGCCAGATGCCAATGCCGCCTGTGCCCCTGCTTGGGCCTACGTGATAATTATCAAGCCCTTCGCCGTGATCCTCATGGTAGGAGAGGCCATCCTCCAGATCCTGCCTGTACCATTTGTCAATAACCGGATATTCAACTCGCTTGAGCCAGCAATCAATGCCACTTGATAAGGTGCCGCCCGGCTTCCCGGATTCTGTAATGGCCTGGGCCGTTGGCCCGTAGGTTCGGAAGGCAACTTTGTCATTTTCCCAGGCAAAGTCATCGATGCGCTCCGGCACAAAGCGTGCATAGCTGCTTTTGTTTGTGGCCGGTCTGCTTTCATGCTCACCAATGGCTTCAATATGAAAATTTTTGGTTTGGTTTGGGGCGAAGTCTGATTGGAAAATCAACATGTCCGGACGTGCATCATCATTTAAGTCGATGAATTGACTCACCAGAATTTCATTGGTTTCGCCATCCCGCACAATGATTTGCTCCAGGCCAATTTTATCAATCAAGGGACTGATTTGTTCGAATCCAATTTCTATCGTTTCACTCGCTCTGGCAATATCAAGATTGTTGGCGACAGATATCTGAAGTGTGTCATTTTTGGAAGAACATCCAATTACAAAAAGAATAACAAACAGGAGGAGAATTTTTGTGCTTTTCATCAGGTTACAATTTTGTGAAAGTCAATGCTTGAATTTCGCCATGAAGATAAACATTCTTTTTTTTGAATATAAAAAAAGCCGGGGTTTCCGGCTTTGGATCAAAAAAATCGTTCGATCATCTAAAAGTTTCTTCATTGTCAGCAGCCTTCTTGCGCGCTCTGAATGACCGGTTGCCACCAATCATCCAGTGCAGCCCGATTTGTGCCCCGATCAGCAGATTTGCCCTCTGATTAAATATGCCCGTAAGATCCTGGTCGCCAATAAAATTGATGAGGTCTTCATTGCGCATATCCGTGAAGCTGTAATTGCCCCTGATGTTTGCTGAAATATAAAAGTGTTTCAATACGTCGATATCCAATCCGAAACCAAAGGCCAGTTGTACTTCCTTGTCCTTAAATTGTTGTATTTGCGTTTGCCCTTCGCTGCTCATCAGGGTCATAATGGCATCCTGAGGCATATCATATACACCGGGGTTTTCAGAATTTTGAAAGTATTCCAGCGGCACCACTAACTCATTGGCAGCATCGGGAGCAACCTGTCCGGAGGCAATTGCTTCCTGGTATGACATCGGAAAATCATCCCGGCTACGCAGCAATACGGATGTAGCATCAATGGGTATGTCACCGCTTTGCGCGAAATCAAAACTCCCTGCTTCCATAAATTTTATGGTTTCAGCACCGCTGTTGAGCAGTGAAAGTTGCGGACCTAAATGAAAATTGAAACGTGCCGCTTTGTCGCCGCCTCCCATCATTTTCATAAGCAGAGGTAGTTGTAGATATTGCAAATCAATGTTGCGCTCGGCAATCATTTTTTCAATGCTTTGAGTTGTTTGCACCATTTGATAAATCTGTCCCTGTGCGGCATTGATCGATTCGAATTGCAAACCAAATCGCCTGGTCAGATCAATCCCGACAGAGCCGCCAATCGGCGCCCACTTGTAGTTGGCCTCCGCAACATAATTCGGATTCTGACTCAAGCCTTTGTCGATTACATAAGTCGAATTGAACCCTGTAGTGATGCCAATATGCACACGTGGCTGGGCAAATACCGAAAACGGAAGAATCAGAAAGAGTAGTAACTTTATCGTCAGTCTCATGAGTTTACATGGATTTAGTTAAAAACCAGCATTTTGCAGTCAGTTTATATATCCAAAATAAGCAGACATGGTAATGCGTATTTTGATTTGTGTTATCCCTGTTTGGTACATGCGTGACAATTGGTCTTATTTGTATTACATTGACATAAAGCCATAGTTTTCAGATCGGATGACTGACTTTTATTCAGAAGCATTGGAAAGCATTCAGGCCCTTGCCCGTCAAGAAGGAAGCTATGTGGCAGATTCGGAGACAGATAGGGTATTTATAAAAAATGATATTCGCCAATTTTTAATTGTGCTGAAAAAAATGGTTCATCCGGGTGATGATTCTTATTTTACAAATACCTTTCCCACAGAGGATATGGATTTTCCCTGCTATTATTTATGGGAGGATCTATGGCTTTTTCACAGAAAAAAGATCGAATCAAAACTGAAATCTGTTTTTGGACTTTCGTCCAGGGTGCACGGCAGGGCATGCACAGTGCGGGATATCACCAATAAGGATCTGACAGGTTTTTTAGAAAAAAACCATTTGAATGTTCCGATTCGGGCAAAATATAAATATGGCCTGTATCACAAGGGCGAACTTATGGCAGTTATATCATTCAGTAAGGGAAGGCCAATATACCGGAATGGGCTGCTGTACAACTCCTATGAATTGTTGCGATTTTGTAATAAACTGGATACGACTGTAGTTGGCGGATTTTCGAAATTGCTGAGGCACTTTATTTCTCAACAGCATCCGGACGATATCATGACCTATGTCGATCGTGACTGGTCGGATGGGGCAACTTATAAAAAACTGGGATTTGAGCGCATTGATGACACCGGGCCAATGGAATTTTGGTTGGACATGGAAACCGGGGAGCGAATTTATCCGCATCGTTCAGTCACAAGCCATAGTTCCAATGGAGATCCGGACATTTCATTAAATTGTCCGAAGGTGTATAGTTCTGGAAGCTTCAAATATATTTTGCTGGTTACAAAATAACTTTACTTGCCGATCAGTTCGGGATGGTCTTGCTGAATCAGTTCGAATATTTCATCATCAAATTTGGCGAGGTATAAAGTTCTGGCGTTTTCAAGCGCTTCGATGGCGAGTCCTTTGGCGCCTCTGAAGTCTGCTTTATACAAATTGGCATTGTTAAAGTCAGCGCCGGTGAGGTAGGCCCCCTGCAGATTGGCTTCCATGAGAAAGGCATTTGTGAAATCAGCCTTGATTAAAAAAGCCTTTTCGAGGTTGGCTTTAATCAGGTAGGTATCTTTAAAAACCGCTCCGTTGGCATAGGCTTTCACAAGCACCGATTGGTTCATATTGCTATTTTCAAAATTGGTTTGGTTTAGCCTGGCATTTTCAAGATTTATACTGATCAGTGAAGAATTGATCAGGTTGGCATAATTAAGATTAGAACCGGTCAGTTTTACATAATTCAGATTGGTTTTGGCAAGATATGAATGCGCCAGATTGATGTTGTATATCTTATGGCGATTAAGCCTTTTGATATTTCCTACAGTTCTGAATGCAGCTTCTTCTGATTCCCAAAGTCTGAAATCATCTATTTCATCTTTGTATGTCCTGATTCGGGTACGTTTTTCACCGGTCCTGTTCAGCCAGACCAACAGGATACCAATAATGGCAATATCGAAGATCATTCCATGGGCTTCGGCCAAAACCTGTGGATAAAACTCCTCAAAATCGTTGAGGTAATAGGGAAGGCTAAGCCCGATAACCACTAAGCCGATCAGCAGCAAAACAATGGTGGAGGTTAGGATTGGTTTTTCTGAAACAGAATAAATTTTTGTCCCTAATTCACTAAGCCAATTTCTGAATTTCATAATACTGCGCTCTGCTCTCTCAATACTCACACTAATTTAAGTGCTTTAATCTTATTGCCAAGTGTTTCGCTGATTTTAACATACGACTCCACCGTCCAGCCGGCAACATGAGGAGTCAAAATCACATTTTTCATTTTAAAAAGTTCGTCCATGAAGGCATTTTGTTCGCCTGATAGTTTGTTCATTTTTTCGTTTTCAAGCACATCAAGACATGCCCCGATAATTTTTCCGGATTTCAAGTATTTTACCAGAGAGCGCAAAGGCAGAATTTCTCCGCGCGCTGTATTGATAAGAATAATGTCTTTCTTAAAACGATCTAAAAAATCATCATTGACGTAAAATTTTGTTTCAGGCGTTAGCGGCACATGAAAGCTTACAATGTCTGCTTGCTCAAAAAGTGATTCCAGGGTCACTTCCTGAACGTACTCATTGCCAAACCCCGATTTGTATTTATCATATGCAATGACTTTGCATCCGAAACCAGCAAGCCGTTTGGACACTGCTTCACCCATATGCCCATAGCCAATGATTCCAAAGGTTCGATGCATCAGTTCGACGCCCCGGTTGCCTTCGCGGTCCCAGATTTTATTCCGTACCTGCATATTGGCCTCATGAATTTTGTTGATCAGGCTGAGCAACATGCCCAGTGTGTGTTCTGCAACGGCGTCCCTGTTTCCTTCCGGGGCATTGAGTAATACAATGTTTTTGCTCCCGGCAAATTCCACATCTACCAGGTCCATTCCCGCTCCTGAGCGTGCGATAAATTTAAGCTTTGTCCCGGCATTGATGAATTCCCTGTCAATTGGAGTTTTACTTCGCACAACCACTCCAATGTAATCAGGTAATTTTGCCAGGATTTCCTGGCGGGTAATTTTTGGTTCATAGTGCAAATCGAAACCGGCATCCTCAAGCATGGGAATAAGGCATTCATGTATTGATTCTGAAATAAGGATTTTGTGTTTCATGATCTGTTAAAAAATTTCGGATAGAGACAATACTTAAAATTTTTGAAATTCAAATATCATAAAGCAGATGGGCTACGACAAAGTACAATGCCAAACCCAGCAAATCAATCGTTGTGGTTATGAACGGACCGGATGCAAGCGCCGGATTAAAGCCTAATTTATCCAAAAAGAGTGGTATAAGCGTTCCTGCCATGGAGGCAAACAAAACAACTGAAAACAATGCTATCCCAACAACGAATGCAAGTGTTGGATCATATGACAGTAAAATAAATACGTAAACAAGTCCCGCAAGCACTGCGCCATTTAAAATGGCTACCAAAAGGGTTTTTAAAAGCCTCTGCCAAATGGAAGATTCAAATGTACTCACGCTGGCCAAGCCTTGCACAACCAGGGTAGCAGACTGAATGCCTACATTACCCCCCGTAGCCATAATGAGTGGAATAAAAAATGCCAATGCGGCCACTTTTTGAAGATCTTCTTCGAAAATGCCAATAAATTTAGCTCCGACAATACCGCCCAATAATCCAATGATCAGCCAAGGCAAACGCGCACGGGTGAGCAACCAAACGCTATCATCCTCTTCAACGTCTGCCGAAATACCTGCCATGAGGTTTCTTTCCTCATCAGCAATCTCAGTGATGACGTCAATGATATCATCAACAGTTATTCTTCCTACAAGTTTGCCGCTGACGTTTACTACCGGAACGGCTTCCAGATCATATTTACTGATGATCTCAGCGACTT
Source organism: uncultured Roseivirgaceae bacterium (assembly GCA_964482185.1). Taxonomy (GTDB): domain Bacteria; phylum Bacteroidota; class Bacteroidia; order Cytophagales; family Cyclobacteriaceae; genus JAAUQL01. The sequence goes on along the minus strand of CAYZWN010000027.1, from coordinate 15,920 downwards.
CTTCTTCTTTCTGATAAGTGAAAACAGAAATAATTTCAGGTGAGTATATGTCTGCAATTTTCGCATTGGATTTGGCCAGAATCATATCTTTGAGTGCGACACGGCCTATGAGCTTTCCATTGTCGTCAACTACATACACTGCATAAATTTTGCTGACATTCTCAGCCTGCCGCCTGATTTCCTCTATGCATTGCACAACGTTCCAGTTGAGGTTGGCCTTGATAAGTTCTTTAGCCATTAAGCCGCCGGCACAATCCTCATCATATCGCAAAAGTTCAATGATATGATGGGCTTTTTCGGTATTTTCCAGATTGGCAATGACCTCCTCCTTTACTTTTACGGGCAGGTCGTTGAGTATATCAGCCGCGTCGTCGGTTTCAATCCGGTCGATATATTCGGCTATTTCTTCAGGGGTGTAAACCGTTAAGAATTTCGCCCTGATGTCTTCATCCAGATCACCAATGATTTCCGATGCGACATCCTTTTCCAGCAGTGTGAGCACATATCTGGAATCTTCGGCATCAAATTCTTCCAGCAGGGAGGAGATATCTTCGTGACGAACTTCGGCAAGCGAATCAAGGATGAAATGTTCGTCCTTTGTTTCGATGGCTTCCCTGAATTTGTCGAGGAATTCCTTGGTAAAGTCAAAGGATGTTACGTGTTCCAATTTTCTACGGTTTTGGTCAGATCGATAAAGTCACTGATGGAAAGCTGTTCAGCTCTTTTGTCGAAGATTTCTCTTTGCGTCAATTCCACCGGCAAAAGTATTGGTTTCAAAGCATTACGCAATGTTTTACGCCGGTTTTGGAAGCCCTGCTTTACGATTTTTCTGAAAAGCGCTTCATCGCAGCCAAGCGACAGCGCATTTTTTCGGGTTAATCTGATCACTGCCGAGTCCACATTTGGTGGCGGATCAAAAACGCCACGACCTACTTTGAAAAGGAACTCTGTATGGTAAAAGGCCCCAATCAGTACACTGAGAATCCCGTAGGTCTTATTGCCGTGCGGGGCGCAGATTCGTTCTGCCACCTCTTTTTGTATCATACAAACCACCTCTTTTACCATGCTCTTTTGTTCCAGTATCCGGAAGAATATTTGGCTTGATATAAAATATGGTAAGTTGCCGATAATGGATACCTGCGTTTCGGTGTAATCCGAAATGTCAATTTTGAGAAAATCTCTTTCAATGATTTTAATATCGGAACGCGTGTAATTTGCTTTAAGAAACTCGACGGATTCCCGGTCAACCTCAATAAGAATTATTTTATCATAAGATTTTTCGCACAGGAATGATGTGAGTACGCCCGTACCAGGACCTATTTCGAGAATGGTATCCGCTTCATTAGCCGTATCCAGGCTGTCCACAATTTTTTTAGCGATATTTCTATCCTTCAAAAAGTGTTGACCTAAAAACTTTTTTGGCCTTATTCTTTGCATTATAAAATTAGCCTTAAATTGCGCCTTTAAGATGCAATTAATTATTCATTTTAATTGTATCAGTTATTATTTTCATTTTTCCCAATAGATCATTATGGAAGTCTCGATTGAAAAAGAAATATCTGTAAAACCGGTAATTGGGATTACTATTGGAGATGTCAATGGCATAGGCCCGGAAGTCATTATCAAAGCCTTACAAGACAACAGGGTGATGGATCACATCACACCAGTGGTTTTTGGTTCAACTAAGGTGTTGTCCTTTTACCGCAAGATGTTCAACATTGAAGATTTCCACTATTCTCAGCTCAAATCTCCCGGTGAGATCAGTCATAAAAAGATAAATGTTGTGAACTGCTGGCCTGAAATGGTCGAAATTAAACCAGGTAAGGTTACACCAGAAGCCGGTCGTTGCGCATTTCTTGCCCTGAAAGAAGCCATACAATACCTCAAAGAAGATAAGATTGACGCGCTGGTGACCGGGCCAATCAATAAGAAAAATATTCAGAACGAAGACTTCAGTTTTATTGGTCACACTGATTATATCACACATGAACTTGGCAGCAAGGATAGCCTGATGCTGATGGTTACAGAAAAATTACGGATTGGGGTAGTAACAGCCCACATTCCGCTAAAAGAGGTGAGCGATCAGCTTACCAAGGACACCATCACGAACAAGCTCAACATATTCATCAAAACATTAAAGAAAGACTTTGGGATTATCAAACCTAAATTGGCATTGCTAAGCCTGAATCCGCATGCAGGCGAAGACGGATTGCTGGGAAGGGAGGAGATTGAGGTAATTGAGCCTGTCGTTAAAGAATTTCGAGAAAAGGGGCACCTGGTTTACGGACCATTTCCGGCTGATGGTTTTTTTGGATCACTCGATTACCAGAAATACGATGGTATTTTGGCAATGTATCACGACCAGGGCCTTATACCTTTTAAAATGTTGGGTTTTGAGAGCGGGGTTAATTTTACTGCCGGGATTCCCAAGGTGCGCACTTCACCCGATCACGGAACGGCTTACAGCATTGCCGGAAAGGATGTGGCCAATCCACAATCGATGCGTGAGGCCATTTACCTGGCTTCCGATACGGTCAAAACAAGAAAATTGGCTGAAGTTTAGCTTTAATCGAATTTCTTTTCATAAATATTGAATTTTTATCTCTAAATTTGCGGACTAAAATTTTGGAGGGGTATGAGACTGCTCAGGGAGTTTGATATAGACATTGCCAGACTTGATTTGGGTACACATAAATTCTCTTACAAAATTGATGATATGTTCTTTAAACTATTTGAAGGTAGTTTGCTTGAAAGGGGGGATTTAAATGTTGCGATAAGTCTTGAAAAAAAGCCCGCCTTGCTTGCCCTTAGCTTTGAGATTGATGGTGTGGTGCAGTTGATTTGCGATCGAAGTCTCGATCAATTCGACCATCAGTTGAGTGCTAAAAATAGCCTCATTTTGAAATATGGGGAAGAGGCCGGCGAGATATCCGACGAACTGGAAGTGATCCCGTTTAAAACTCAAATCGTCAATGTGGCAAACTATATTTATGAATTTATTACGGTTTCTATCCCGCTAAAAAAGTTGCATCCGAGGTACAATGATGAAACGTGGGATGACCAGATAATTTACATATCAAAAGCAGAGAACGAAGCAGAGGGTCTGGACCCGGATCCGAGATGGAGTGAATTAAAAAAATTGAAGAATAAAAGATCAAATTAAGCTATGGCGCATCCTAAGAGAAAAACATCGAAAACGCGAAGGGATAAGAGGAGAACTCATTACAAACTAAAAGAGAAAAGTCTTGTGGTTTGCCCGACTACAGGAGAATATCATTTGCCCCACAGGGCCTTCTGGTATGAAGGCAAGCTCTACTACAAAGGAAAGGTAGTAATGGAGAAGGAAGTATTGGCCTGATGGTCATTACTCAAAACATTCAGGGAACGAAAGTTCCCTTTTTCATTATAGTCCTGTTTTATTTATGGTATTTCAACCACCCGGCAAGCTGTTTTTTGGATCGATGAAATAACATTCATATTTCAATAAATAGATGAGACGATTTGAGAAGGGCCTTTTTTATTTCCCGATAAGATTTTACATTTAATTTTAAATTCACAATATGGCTACTACGGCAGATTTTAAAAATGGAATGTGCATTGAATTTAATAATGATCTGTACACCATCGTAGAATTTCAGCATGTTAAGCCCGGAAAGGGCGGTGCTTTTGTTAGAACAAAACTAAAGAATATTAAAACCGGACGTGTCATAGATAATACCTTCAATTCAGGTGTTAAAGTTACGACAGCACGTATTGAAAGACGGGGACATCAGTTTATTTTTAGCGATGACCTCGGATATCATTTCATGGACAATTCCACATTTGAGCAGGTCAGTTTGCCGGAGAATATGATTGAAGGCCACGAGTTTTTAAAGGAAGGCCAGGAGGTTGATGTGATTTACCATGCAGAGACTGAGACGCCATTAAGTATTGAACTGCCTCCATTTGTTGAATTGAAAATCGTTTATACAGAGCCGGGCATAAAAGGTGATACGGCAACAAACGCATCCAAGCCTGCAAAACTGGAGACAGGGGCAGAAATTCAGGTGCCTTTGTTTGTGAATCAGGACGAAGTGATACGGGTTGATACAAGAAATTCTTCCTATTACGAAAGAGTGCGATAGCGAATTGAGATTATTGCGATAAAATGATCGGAATTCCGCAAGAAAAGCGAATTCCTGGTTTATAAATAAAAAATCTTTTAGATTGACAGTACTATGATGTGTGTATTGAACGCCATTTCTCCATATTTTAAATATTTCCTGAGAAAATGGTAGATTTAGATCACCCGAGTGACTGCTGAAAACACTATTAAATCATGAAAGCAAAAGAAATTAGAGACCTGATTGACTTTATATCAAATTCTGACCTGGATGAAGTAAATATCGAGACCCCGGAATTTAAAATTTCTGTCAAAAAGAATTCTCCGGTTGTGAATACGGTCGTAGAATCGCCGGCACCGGTACCAACGCCTGCCGTGACGCATGTGCCTCCACAGGTTGTGCCGGAAGTCGCTTATCCTGCGGCAGCCGTTGCGGCACCGGAAACCACTGCCCCGGCACAGAATAATTATATGGAGATAAAGTCTCCGATGATTGGTACTTTTTACACTTCATCGGGCCCCGAGGCAGCACTTTTCGTTAGCGAAGGAGATCAGGTAAAAGTTGGTCAGACGGTGTGCATTATCGAAGCCATGAAACTTTTCAATGAAATTGAATCGGAATATTCAGGCAAAATTGTGAAGGTACTCGTTGAGAATGCTTCACCGGTCGAGTATGATCAGCCATTGTTTCTTGTCGATCCTTCCTGATAATTGTATAACTGAATTTTTAGCCCGTGTTCAAGAAAATACTTATTGCAAACAGAGGCGAGATTGCCCTGAGAATCATCCGCACCTGCCGCGAAATGGGCATACCCACGGTGGCAGTTTATTCTACGGCCGACAGAGAAAGCCTTCATATTCGTTTTGCCGATGAGGCAGTTTGCATAGGTCCTGCACCAAGCAGCACATCTTACCTTAGTATCCCCAATATTATTGCTGCGGCAGAGATCACCAATGCCGATGCAATTCACCCCGGTTATGGTTTTCTTTCAGAGAATGCCGAATTCTCCAGGGTTTGTGAGGAAAACAACATTAAGCTCATTGGCCCCTCTCCTCAGATGATCAATAAAATGGGGGATAAAGCAACCGCAAAAAAAACCATGCAGGACGCTGGTGTGCCAACAGTCCCTGGATCGGAAGGCTTGCTGGAGGATGTTGAGCATGGCATAATGCTGGCCGAAAAAATTGGTTATCCCGTCATTCTTAAAGCTACAGCCGGTGGAGGAGGAAAGGGTATGCGTATTGTGAAAAAGGAGGAGGATTTTAAATCCGCCTGGGATTCCTGTAAAATGGAGGCCGGTGCTGCCTTTGGTAATGAAGGTTTATATCTCGAAAAATTCATTGAAGAGCCAAGGCATGTTGAAATTCAGGTTATCGGGGATCGGTATGGCAAAGTGTGCCATTTGTCAGAGCGCGATTGTTCGGTGCAGAGAAGACATCAAAAATTAGTGGAGGAAACGCCATCCCCGATCGTAGATGATACACTGCGCAATAAAATGGGTGAGGCTGCAATCCGGGGAGCTGAAGCCATCAGATATGAGGGAGCGGGTACCGTTGAATTTCTGGTTGATAAAAACGGAGACTTTTATTTTATGGAGATGAACACCCGGATTCAGGTAGAACATCCCATTACAGAGCAGGTTACGAATTTTGATCTGATCAAAGAACAGATAAAGGTAGCAGCAGGAGAGAAAATTTCAGGCACAAATTACTTCCCTCAATTATTTTCCATGGAGTGCAGGATCAATGCAGAAGACCCCGCGAAGGATTTCCGGCCCAGTCCGGGCAAAATCACATCGCTCAACTTCCCCGGAGGCCATGGCGTCCGCATCGATAGCCATGTGTATGCAGGATATACCATTCCCCCCAATTACGATAGCATGATAGCGAAACTGATTGTGACAGCACAGTCACGGGAAGAGTGTATCGTGCGGATGAGCAGGGCACTGGATGAATTTATTATTGAAGGTGTGAAGACAACGATTCCATTTCATAAAAAGCTCATGAATGATCCGGTATTCAAATCTGGTGTTTATACAACAAAATTCCTCGAAAATTTTGATTTCAAAGACCTTTAAACATAGCAGCTCCCGTTCCGGGGGTTTAAAAAAATCATATTCCCTTTCATGGTGATTTAGTATTTTGCAGTTTTAAAACCGGCATGCAAAAGCTAAAACTCTTTCCGGCAATTCTGCTTATGATTGCCAATGTCCATTTTTGTTTTCCGCAAACGGATAACTGGTTAACACATTATGAACTTTCCGGATATATATCCACACCGCGTTATAAGCAGACAATCGAATATGCGCAGCGACTGGCCGGAGCGTCTGATCTGGTAAAATATACCACTTTTGGCGTGAGCCCGCAGGGTAGGGGACTTCCACTGCTCATTATAGATAAGCAGGGTTTCAGTGATGCATTATCAGTCAGAAAATCAGGGAAAGTGGTCGTGCTGATCCAGGCCTGCATCCATGCCGGCGAAAGCGACGGGAAAGACGCCGGTTTGATGTTGATTCGGGATATGGCCATCCATTCCCAAAACCTTGAATTGCTTGACAGCATCACAATTTTGTTTGTACCCATATTCAATGTTGATGGCCATGAAGATTTTAATGCATTTAATCGCATAAATCAAAACGGGCCGGATGAGATGGGAAAACGTGTTACCGCGCAAAGATTGAACCTGAACCGGGATTATATCAAGGCCGATGCACCGGAAATGCAGGCAATGATCCGCCTTTACCAGGAATGGCTGCCTGACTTTTACATAGATTGCCATGTGACAGATGGAGCGGACTATATTTACCCGCTTACCTACGGGCTCGATATGCACGGAAATTTAAACGAAGGTTTAACCAAATGGTTAAAAGGCATTTATTTACCATATGTTTCGGAATCCATGAAAGCCGCCGGTTTTCCAATAGCTCCATACCTCGATTTTGTGGAGTGGCACAACCCCTTGAAAGGAATACGGGCATTTATGGGATTGCCAAGGTATTCCGATGGATATGCAGCAGTCAATAACAGACCGGCTTTACTAATCGAAACCCATATGCTTAAAGGCTATAAAACAAGGGTAGATGCTACATACCGGATGCTGTTGTATTCGTTGGAGTGCATTCATAAAAATGTAAAAAAATTAATCACATTGAATGCGCAGGCAGATTTGCTTGCATCCGGATTATACCTGGAAAACAAACCGCATGTACTTTCCTTTAAAGCTTCTGGTGAAAAAATAAGCATACCTTATCAGGGATATGACTTTGAGGTGGTGGAGAGTGATATTTCCGGGGGTGAGTGGTATCAGTATTCTGAAAAGCCGCTGAATACCTTCATCGATGAATATCAGCTTGTTCCGGATGTAGCCGTTCAGGTTCCCGATGCCTATGTTATCCCAGTGGAATGGTCCGGTGTGATTGAAAAACTCCAACTGCATGGTGCTCAAATAAAAACAATAACCAGAGATACAATCATTGAAGTGCAGACTTACAAATTCAGAGATATTTCCTGGAAAACAAGGCCATTCGAAGGCAGGCATATGATGGATTATGAATTGGATTCTGTAAAAATGGAAATGCGTTTTCCTGCAGGGTCGAAATTGATTCCCATGAATCAGCGAAGTGCACAGGTGATTATGCATCTTCTCGAGCCACAAGGCCCGGATGCGTTACTTAGATGGGGTTTTATGAACTCAATTTTTGAACAAAAGGAGTATGCAGAGTCATATGTGATGGAAGAAATGGCCAGGGAAATGCTCCGCAACGACCCGAGCCTCCTTGTGGAATATAATAATAAAATGAGTTCAGATAAGGATTTTGCATCGAGCCCTTACACGATTCTCAACTGGTTTTATCAAAAATCACCGTATTGGGATGCGATGATTAATATTTATCCAATAGGTAAAATTTTTCGGGAATGGGATCATTGATCCGTAAAACAAGTTTGCTATGAATTTTCATGAGTTTATGGATTCGCTACAAGCTGCCAAACCTCCTGCCGAAATGGAGGGCAATATTTTAGCGCTGTGGTATGACAAGAAAGGAGAGTGGGACAAGGCACATGAAATCGTCCAGCGCACCGGTGGACGACAGGGGGACTGGATTCATGCATATCTGCACAGAAAGGAAGGAGATCCTGGTAATGCGTCGTATTGGTATGCCATGGTTGGAAAAACCAGACCTAACACATCACTCAACGATGAGTGGGAGGCGCTGGTGAAAGTTGTGTTAAATGCGTAAAAATGCAGCGAAAGGTGAGGCTGGAATGGTTCAGGCCAGGGGTTAACCTCCTATAATGGACATGGATTCCATAGGAGGATTATTTTTATCCCGCATGGCTTCAGCCTCAAAACCATCCTTAGTCCTTTTCTGAACCACGCGGATGATTTCCGATTCAATTCGGTTTTCAGAGGATCCTTCCCGTATAAGCGATTTCAGATCCAACTCGTTTTTGCCATAGAGGCAGGTGCGCATTTCGCCTGTGGATGTAATTCTTATCCGGTCGCATGTGCCGCAAAATGATCTGGTAAATGCAGCGATGATTCCGAAATTACCTTTCGCTTCTTCTGTCGTGTAGTTGGCTGATGTTGAATTGGCCGGAGAAATTACTTTCCTGATGTCGGGAAATTCAGCTTTCAGGGTTTCAAATATTCTTGCACTTGTCCAGCGAATAGCCGGTTTGGATTTCAACCCGCCATTAAACGGCATTTCCTCGATAAATCTGACTGAAACAGGATGCTTGAGTGCAAGTTTTGCCAGGCCGGCAATCTGATGATCGTTGATTCCATCCATGACAACGGCATTGATTTTTACTTTGAAACCGAGCCTGAGCATTTCATGAAAGGTTTCAATAACCTTTTTGTATTCATCGCGTCTCGTGATTTTGTAGAAAAGTTCCCGGGACAGTGCATCAAGGCTCAGATTAATTTCAGTGATACCTAATTCTTTTAAAGCAGGTAAATGTGGTTTTGTAAGTACCCCGTTGGTCGTGATACTGATTTTTTCAATACCAGGAATGATCCGGAGTTTGCGGAGAAAACCAATCAGATCTCTCCTCGCAAATGGTTCGCCGCCTGTAATCCGGATTTTATCTACGCCCATGCCGGCAAATACAGATGTAAGCCTTAACATTTCTTCATAAGTCAAAAGCTGTGATTTCGGAAGATATTCAATGCCTTCTTCAGGCATGCAATAAAAGCACCTCAGGTTGCAGCGGTCGGTTACCGATAGCCTAAGATATTTGATAATTCTTCCATGATTATCTTTCAACGTCATGAATCTTTCTGCTTATGAGGTTTTCAGCGTCCGGGGAGGCAAATCTTCTTCGATAATCAAAACGACTGTATCGCCATTATCAGTTTCTATTTCTTCCTTTAACGCTACCTGGTTGGATTTAATCCATTTTTCAGCTTTTACAGACGGAATACCGATCTCGATGGTATTTGAACCAAATTGAAGGTCGCAGGACTCTATATCATCGATAATTTCTACTGCATAACTAATAAAGTTTTCTTCGGTGATCATAATCTGGTCCTCAAGAAAACCATCAGAGTGCAATTTCAGGATAGATTCCTTGCTCAATCTGATCTTAACGGTGTTTTTTTCTAATCGAAGTTTCATTTAAGTTTTACGTGCAGGAGTAATTTTTTTTAAAAATAGATGCACAATCAGTAAATTTGAAATTATTCGTCGAATATTTATGCGCGTTCGAGTCCTTTTTTTTGGTATAACGAAAGAAATTGTCGGTAATCGGGAAATGAACCTCGAAATACCAGATAGATGTTCCGTGGCAGATTTCAAAACTTACATGCAAGATCGTTTTCCTGAACTTTCAGATCTTAGTGCTGTCGCCATCGCCGTAGGAGGCAATTATGCCAATGACAGCACACTAATTGCCTCTGGTAATGAAATCGCACTTATTCCACCGGTGAGCGGAGGCTGATATGATTGAACTTACTAGCGAGCCATTAAATGTCCAAAAAGCCATAGATTTTGTCTCTGACACATCAGTTGGTGGCATTGATATATTCATTGGTACGGTTCGAAACCACACAAAAGACAAAAGCGTCGTAGCATTGGAGTTTGAGGCTTATGAACAAATGGCCATTTCCGAACTTCAAAAAATCATCGATAAAGTAAAAGCGGACTGGCCGGTATATAGGGTTGCCGTATTGCATGCAACAGGAAGAAAGTTGCCAGGGGAGCTGGCAGTAGTCATCGCTGTTTCTGCTGCCCATCGCGATGCCGCCTTCCGGGCCTGCCGCTATGTGATTGATACATTGAAAAAAACCGTTCCGATTTGGAAAAAAGAAATCTTTGAAGACGGCGAAGTTTGGGTGGCCGCACATCCTTGAAGAATTGTTCCAGCTAATGACATATAAAGATTTTCAAACTGTAAAGCTTAATTCAAGCTCACTGTCAATTTGTAAAAGGATGGTATTCGAAGGCACTCAATCGTTACCAACAATCAGCCCACATTTATTAAAATTGCCTTAAAAACTTAGACGTGTTTATATTAAAATTACTTTCGCGCCTGCCTCTTTCCGTATTGTATATTTTCTCTGATGTATTGTTTTACATTACCTTTTATATCGTCAGATACAGAAGAAAAATAGTTTGGAAAAACCTGAGGCATGTATTTCCTGAAAAGAAATCCCGGGATTTAAAGCAGATAGAAAAGCAGTTTTACAGGAATCTTGCGGATTCAAGTGTTGAAACGCTCAAGTTACTAACTATGACAGATGCCGAATTGCAAAAGCGGGTAATTGTTGAAAAAGGTCTGGTAATGAGACTTAATGAGAAGGGTTATCAGGTGTTTGGCATGACTGCGCATTTCTGCAATTGGGAGTGGCTTTTGGTATCCTGCTCGAATACCCTGGGCTATCCTGTGCACGCGGTTTACAAACGATTGAACAATCCTTTTTTCGATCGGCTTATGGTTAAAATAAGAAGTATTCAGGGGGCTTTGCTGCATGAAAAAAAGAAGGTAGTCGCTGATATTATGAAAATGAAAGGGGAGCCATTTCTCATGGCAATGGTGGCCGATCAGCGCCCATTCAAAGGCGAAAACAAGTATTGGACAACATTCATGAACCAGGACGCAGCTTTTTTCACAGGTACTGAGTTGCTCGCCCGCCGCAAAGATATTAAAGTGGTATATGCCTCCATGCGCCGGGTCAAAAGGGGTTATTATACAGTCAAATTTAAACTTATAGAAGAAAGCCCAACTCAGTCAAAACTCGGGGAAATCACTGAAAAATTCGTCCGCCTCATGGAAGAAGATATCCGAGAAGACCCTGCTTCATATCTTTGGTCTCATAATAGATGGAAATCAAAAAAGCCTAAAAAATAATATTGGTATCCCCCAACCCTTCACGAATGATTTCAGGCTGGTCATCAGTAAAATCAATGATTGTGGAAGGCACATTATTGCCATAACCACCATCAATCACCAGATCGACCAGATTTCTGAATTTTTCATAAATCAGTTCCGGATCAGTTGAATATTCGATGATATCATCTTCATCCCTGATGGAGGAGGTGATAACCGGCCATCCGAGTTGTTGCACAATTGTCCTGGGAATGTTGTGAGCCGGAATGCGCGCTCCAAAGGTTTTCTTTGCGGAGTTCAGGAGTTTGGGAAGCTTTGATCCTGAATTCAGAATGAACGTATAAGGACCAGGAAGGGCCTTTTTTATTATTTTGAATGCAGGGGTTGAAATATTTCTGGCATATTCCGATACCTGGCTCAGATTATCAAAGATAAGTGAAAAACGTTCCTTGCCGGGAACAATTCCTTTTATCTGGGCAATACGCTCAATCGCCTTTTTGCTGTGAATGCTGCAGCCCAACCCATAAACTGTATCCGTCGGATAAATGATTACGCCGTCATTATTAAGGATTTCGATAATAAGATCCAGCTTTTTTTGTTCGGGGTTGTTTTCAAATAGCTTAATAAAAAGTGCCTTATTATTCATGGCCAATTGCTAATAATTCAAAAATCAAAGTACGATATTTAATCCTGGAATACCAATATGCATGTTTTGAAGTGAAATGAAGTTAACGGTTAGATAAATATTTTTCTATTTTGCAGTCTGATATGGATAAGCGAAATTTACTCATCATCGGGTTGGTGGTATTTACCATGCTGATGTCATCTTTTACATTTTATTTTTACCAGGTGCTGTATTCGCCAAATTTTTTAATTGAAAAAGAAAGCCGCTATCTGTTTATTCCTTCAGGATATGAATTTCATGATGTACAAAAAGTTTTATACGATCAGCGATTTGTAAATGAGCCGGTTGCTTTCGGTCTTTTGGCCAAATGGATGAATTATGATAAACTTGTGAAGCCGGGAAAGTATCTGATTGAGGCAAACTCCAACAACCTTGAAGTGATCCGGAAACTTCGCTCCGGAGATCAGGTGCCTGTTCGGATTACTTTTAACAATGCGCGCCTTCTATCAGACATGGCGGCAAAGCTCACATTGAATATCGAACTGGATTCTGGTTCGTTTTTGAATTATCTGGAGTCGGAGGATTTGCCATCAAGGTATGGTTTCAATATGGAAAATTTCAGATGCATGTTTATTCCGAATACCTATGAGGTGTATTGGACAATCACAGAAGAGCAACTTGTGGACAGGATGCACAACGAGTATGAAAAATTCTGGACCATGGAGAAAAAAGCCATGGCCGATTCACTTGGCCTTACGCCGGTGGAGGTTAGTATTTTGGCCTCAATCGTTCAGGCGGAGATATCACATAATGATGAGGCTCCTGTGGTTGCGGGCTTGTATCTGAACAGATTGAAGAAAAATATGTTTCTTCAGGCTGATCCTACCCTGGTTTATGCAGCTGGAGATTTTTCAATCAGAAGAGTTCTGAATATGCATAAGGCTATAGAATCTCCATATAACACCTACAAATACCTGGGCCTTCCTCCGGGACCAATAAATTTCCCATCAATTACGGTCATTAACGCCGTATTGAATTACCAAAAACATGATTACATCTATATGTGTGCAAAAGATGATTTTTCCGGATATCATAATTTTTCCAATAATCTGAGACAACACAATATCAACGCGAAAAAATATCAACAGGCATTAAACAGGCAAAAACTTTACAGATAGTATGTTTACGTTCGAGACAAATATACGCGTCAGATATGCAGAAACTGACCAGATGGGATTTGTGTATTATGGTAATTACGCAACTTATTACGAGGTGGCAAGGGTTGAGAGTCTGCGATCCCTGGGATTCACATATAAATCATTGGAAGAGGCGGGCATTTTGATGCCTGTAGCTGAAAACACATCAAAGTTTATCAGACCTGCCCGATACGATGATTTGCTTTCTATAAAGGTGGAGGTGGCTGAGTTGCCCAAAAAAAGAATGATTTTTGAATATGAAATTTTCAATGAAGATCATAAATTGATTCATGTTGGCAGGACGATGCTTGCTTTTGTGGACAGAAACAGCGGAAAAGCCTGCGACGCGCCGGAGGTTATACTCAAATTGCTAAAGCCATTTTTTAATAGCGATGAACAAGTTTTTTAAACAGTTATACGATTCTCCTGTCTTCGGTAAATTTGTAAGGCGACTGGATAGTATCCACCTCAGAAATAGGCAGGTGTCTATCTACAGTATTCTGGAAAACCTTGTTATCAATGTAAAAAACGATGACCTTCTGCAAAAGGCCTCCAGTGTTGCTTTCAGCTTTACCCTGGCGGCTTTCCCGGCCCTGATATTTCTCTTTACTTTACTTCCTTATATACCCATCACCATTCTGCCTATGGTGGAAGGCCAGGATTTCCAGAATGAGCTTCAGGCGCTCATAGGCGATCTGGCAATGCTTGATCAGGTTAGCCAGACGATCGAAGATTTGCTTAAAAATCCCAGGGGCGATCTGCTTTCATTTAGCGTCCTGTTATCCCTGATTCTTTCGACAAATGGCATGATGGAGCTGGCCCAGACGTTTAATAAGATTTATAAAACCATTGAAAACAGAAGTTATTGGTTTACCAGGTTGATTTCACTTGGGCTTACGGTAACACTTGCGCTTGTCCTTTTCATCGCCATTCTTTTGTTAATATTTGGAAATATTGTCCTTGGATATATGGTTGAAAATGGCCTGCTCAGCCAGGACATTCTTTACTATGGCATTGTATTTATGAAGTTTTTGGTAGTTTTCGGGCTCTTTTTACTGGCAATATCAATCATCTATTATTTCGCCCCAGCACTGCACAGTAAATGGAGATTCATATCCATAGGATCAGTGGTTGCTACTTTCTTATCAATTGTTGTTACCTACTTCTTCTCCTACTATATCACTAATTTTGGGACATACAACAAGATATATGGTTCGATAGGAGCAATGATTGCATTGATGGTTTGGATATACATGATTTCCGTAATATTACTCATTGGGTACGAAATCAATTCAAGCATAGATCAGGCGGCCTTGCAAAACCAGGATGACGACAATAATTCTTAGAATTCTTTTGACGAAATACGTAAAACATCTACATTTGCAGTCCATTTTGGGGACATCAAAAAAAGGATTCCTCAGACCATAAAAATTCCTTAAAGAGGGTTGGCGGAGTGGTCGAACGCGGCGGTCTTGAAAACCGTTGTACCGCAAGGTACCGGGGGTTCGAATCCCTCACCCTCTGCTTTTTACGAATCAGCAGTTTTTATTTCCACCGGAGGCTATGTCATCGACCAGCAGATTCGTCCTGCCCTTAAAATGTTCCCGGCGGGGCACATGAAATTATGTTTGACAATGATATTACCGGGCATTTGTACGAAATCTGCATGACATGTATGCAGTCAGGCAGTATCAAATCCATCTAGACATCACATCTTATGAATAGCCCATCCAGACTGTTCTCGAGGGAATTCCGGTCAGCAGAATTGATGTTAAAATCAATTGTTTTCCACTTTAAAAGCAATTCTACAAAATAAATAAAAGGACCTGCTGCCCTCAAAAAAAGATATGATGAAAAGCTGATCTATTGCGAAAACTTGTGGCGTTGTTAAGTGCTTATTCTAAAAATTTCAAAACACCCATATTTATTATCATTTAAAAACCTTTTAATCTCATCTGAATGCGCTATTAATATTTCAACAATTGATTGTGTTTTTAAATTTCCAGTCCGGATCCAAATGATTTTTGGAGGAAATCCATATAATGAATTTAAATCATTGAAATCAGAATCCTGTGTTACGATAATATAATTGTTGATTTTAGCAAATTCCCAAATTTCCTTATCAGTAGCATTTATTAGTCCTTCATTTTTTATGGATGTGGACTCTGAATCCGTATCGGGAATTAATTGTAAAATTCTGTGGGAGATATTTTGATCAAACAAATATCTCATACTGCAATTTGATAAATCTTGTTTTCTCTATCGGCAGCATAGCTTAAAGCTGCATAAATATCTTTTTCAGTTAATTCGTCGTAGTCCTCTAAAATTTCCTGAATGGTCATACCTGCTGCCAACCACCCCAGTATATCACTAACAGTAATTCTCATTCCACGAATACACGGTTTTCCTCCCCGTTTTCCTGGTTCAATGGTGATTATATTTTTGTAATCTATCATATTATAAGTTTTTATAAAGATACTATTTTTTTCATTGGGCAGACTGTACTTTACAAGCACTGATTATACCTTATATTTTTTCGGACAGGAAAGTTTGTCTATAAATCCAGAAATCAGCTTGACAGTTGGTTTTCAAAGGTGCTTGAGAATTTTGCTTGCAACCAAGTGAAGTATCACAACCGAACCTTATCTCTAAACGATGATAATAATCT
>CAYZWN010000026.1:0-34435 GCA_964482185.1 uncultured Roseivirgaceae bacterium | reverse complement strand
TACCGCACTGTCTGGTGTGCCGGACCTTCCATCGGACATGTGCACGCCATTTTGCCTGTGAGCAAGGTGATCGATAATTTGTTGAAATCGTATTTCGAGGCAAAACAAAACATGATCAAACAGGCGTAATGAAATGGTCCCATCAAAGATTATAATTCGACTTATTTCAGGATTACTGCTCATTGCAATGTCCGTAGCATTGTATATTTCAATTTTTGATCCATTCGCCAAAAAGGAAGATGTGTTGGTTTTTGAAAGCACTACTATCCTGCAGGAAGTTGAACGTATCGGAAGATTGGAGCTGGTAAAGTACAACTTCAAGGAAATATTTGATTACAAACGTCTTAGTGAAGGTAAGGCGATCAGCAGTGCATTGCTCAATACCTATAACTTCAATCCTGATATAAAGGTGATTTTGGTGGCTACAGGTGAGGCTGTTGGCTGCATCGATCTTACTAAGCTTCGTGAATCCGATATTGATGTATATAAAGATAGTATCACCATTGCTCTGCCTCCCCCGGAGTTATGTTATCATAAGCTTGATATGGAAAATACGCATGTTTTTTCAATCAGTAACAGCAGTTGGTGGAGTCGGCTTTTTTCAGATAGTGATGAAAAAACGGCAGCCGTCCAAACTGCCTACAAGCTGGCAGAAAGAAAGATTGCTGAGGCAGCCGTGGCCTCCGGAATATTAAGAACAACAAATGAGCAGGCAGTAAAGATGCTCACTCCCATGCTTGAGGGGATGACAGGCAAGAAAGTCACCATTGTCACCTCAATTCCAAATTCAGGGATTTTTCCTGATCAAAAATGATCATTGAGGCATGCCCATACCAGTTCTGCTTCATAACCTTTGCTTATGAGATAACGCGCAGTTTTGTTTTTTTGAACTAATTCAACATCTTCTGAATATGAATTGACTTTCCTGGATACGAGCTCAGCCAGCTTTGACCGATAATCTTCATCCGGAATTTCCTTCATGGCTTCACGAATGCAATAAGGAGATATTTTTTTTCTTTTTAATTCATATTCAATTTTCACCCTGCCCCAATGTTTTAGTTTAAACTTACCCCTGGCATAGATTTTTGCATACCGCTCTTCATTTACAAAATTTTCTATAATGAGTTGTGTCAACACCTCCTCCACCTCTTCGCTGTATAGCCCCAAAGCATATAGCTTATCTCTCACTTCCTGCTGACTGCGCTCCTGGTACACACAGTATTTTGAGGCTTTAACTTTTGCTTCCTTCATTTTGTCGATGCGCATTTCATAAATTTTTTAAATGCATCATAACTGCTTTCTGCTTTCCGCTTTCTTACCCGGAAAAATCGGTCGTAGAAACAGGTAGTCGAATTTAAACCAATTTGCCATAAAAGCGTCAAATGCCCATCAATTTCAATATTGTTTGGCGCATTTATTGTTCATGGAATTTATATGAAATCTAACCTAAAAATATTGGTAATTCTGATCGGTATTGTGGTTGCAGCACTCTGTACTTACTACTCGTCCGGAAAACCAGGATTGTTCCATCAATCTACCCAGACCGGCTTCCTGCTAAAAGTTGAAAAATCAGTCGATTTCTCAGACAGACATTAAATTTCAATCAACTACTTCGGCGAGCGATAGCAGTGACGAACTCACCTTCAATCCAGAATTTTCCAGGTTTGTCTTGCTGATCTTAAAAGAGAGTTTTTCGTTCTTCAGGACGAAACTAATGGGAAAACCGTATTGAATCAGATCATCTTCTGAAACAAACAAAGTGTTGTTTTTGTCAGCGGACTCATATAGGTTAAGAATTCTGTTTTTATTGGATTTTGGCATATACACCAGGTCGCTGGCATTGATATCCCCGGCACCTGCAATATTGATGACCCGAAAGTCTTTTCCTGAAAATTTCTTCCCGGAAAAGTTTGTTTTTACCTCATTAAGTACAATATCACTTCCATAAACACCAATTGTAAAAACATCCCCTATTTCTCCCCACTGTACGTGTTTGGTGAAATTATAAATAAATAGTGAATGAATTTTATAAATGTTGCCTTGTGCTTTTGCGTTAAAAATACTGAAGAACACCATGACAGCAAGCGCAATCATTAAATAAGGTGACCTGGGTTTCATAGGATAAAAAAAATCTTAAGTATGAATTAAAGTTAAGGCAATACTATGGCCTCAAAAAGCTGATATTTTGAAATATATTACATATATGACAATCTTCCGGCTATGCAATTTTCATGGGCGAAAAAGGCTGTATTCGGTTTTTTGTTAATTGATTAGGACTTTAGCTCAATCCGTTCCCCCATTTTGTTGGCAATGAGGTATTCAGAAATTCCCAGTGATGAATCCTGAATCAGTTTGACCTTCCGGAAATATTTGAAGAACCATTTGGTTCTTTTAGATATGACACCTTTTGTGAAATATGCATACAGGTACGGGTGCATATTTATCGCGATTTGATTTTCATTTTGCTTGCTAAAAAGAAACTCGATATCTCTTTCAACCTGATCCGCAATCAAAATTGAAGGTGTAATCTTACCTGATCCACCGCATGAAGGACAGATCTCTGTGGTTTTAATGTTCATTTCAGGCCTTACCCTTTGACGCGTAATTTGCATCAGGCCAAATCTTGAAAGTGGAAGTACAGTAAATTTTGAGCGATCTTCCTTCATAAACTCTTTCATTTTATCGAATAAGAGCTTCTTATTTTCAGCTCTTCTCATATCGATAAAGTCTATTACGATGATTCCTCCCATGTCTCGCAATTGCAGCTGGCGTGCTATTTCCTTTGCGGCTTCGAGGTTGGTCTTGAGTGCTGTGCTTTCCTGATCCGATTCCGCTGCTGATTTATTTCCGGAATTGACGTCTATCACGTGAAGCGCTTCGGTATGCTCTATGATCAGGTATCCACTTCCATTCGCAAGACTAACTGATTTCCCAAAGAGCGACTTTAGCTGTTTTTCTATACCAAAATTCTCAAAAATCTTCGATTTGCCGGAATATAATTTGACGATCTTTTCTTTGCTTGGTGCAATCTCTTTGATAAACTGTCTTAGATCTTCAAATATTGCCTTATCATCAACAACAACATTGTCGAAGGATTCATTGAGTACGTCCCGCAACAAGGCTGAGACCCGGCTCATTTCGCCAATAATTTTATCGTTGGCCTTACCTTTTTTAAGTTCCTTTACCCCGCCTTTCCATTTTTCAAACAAGCTCCTTAAATCTCGATCGAGTTCCGCAACTTCCTTCTTTTCAGCAACTGTGCGGATTATTACTCCGAAATTATCCGGTTTTATGGAAGAAATGAGCCTTAAAAGCCTTTTGCGCTCCTGGCTATTGGAGATTTTTTTGGAAATGCTGATAACATTAGAGAAGGGGACAAGTACGATGTACCTCCCTGCTAATGATAACTCACAAGATAGTCGTGGCCCTTTTGTAGAAATAGGTTCCTTCACTACCTGAACCAGCATTTTCTGGTTTTTGGTTAAAACCTGGCTTATTTTGCCAAGTTTGTTTATGTCTGGTTCATTTTGAAATTTCCCCAGCTCATACGAAGGATTCTTACCTGTCAATGCAAATTTGGTGAACTTATTCAGGGAACTGACCTGTGGTCCCAGATCGAGGTAATGCAGAAAGGCATCCTTTTCGTAGCCTATATCAATAAATGCTGCATTTAACCCGGGAACAACCTTTTTTACAGTTCCCAAATAAATATCACCCACGGTGAACTTATTTGCATCTTCCTCTTGATGATATTCAATGAGGTTTTTATCTCTTAAAAGGGCAATCCGACATCCTTTTTGAGTTGAATTAATTACTAATTCACTATTAGATGCCATTAATTTTTATTTCGCGATGAAGCCCCTCTTTAAATAATAATTGAAGAATACTACTTCTTCTTGTGTCTGTTTTTTCTCAACCGCTTCTTTCTTTTGTGTGTAGCGATTTTGTGTCTTTTTCTTTTTTTACCGCAAGGCATAACTTCAAAAATTTCTAATTATTAATATTTTCCAAATAATTTTTCGACGCTGTTGTAAGGTCTCCGGCCACATTCATTTCAATAAGCTTATTGAAATAAAACCGGGATTGCTCCTTTTTGCCACTTTCGTAAAGGCAATAACCCATATAGAAATTGGCTTCCGGGTTATCGGGGTCAAGAGCTAAAAGTTCATTAAACCGCTCTGTTGCCTTATCAAGCTGACCGGAAGATATCGCCAAAATCCCCAAATTATAAATGGCCAATTCATTGCCAGGATCAGAATCAAGCACCTCCCGAAGCATTGTAATGCCTTTCATTGGTTCCTGGCCGGTTACGAAGGTCATTGCCAATTTTGCCTTTACATCAAACAATAGAGGGTCTTCTTCTAAAACCCTGTCGTAATATTCCTGCGCTTTACCAGCCAGATTGTTTCTCTTCGTCGGTTCCACGGCAAAATTATATGCCTCGTAGAACCCATCTCCTGCCAGAATCAAATTTTTTAATGATGGGTCAGAAAGCGCTTTTATTTCCAAATATTTGGCTGCACTGTCTAATTTTCCCACATTTTTATAGGCCTCCGCCAAAGAGTCCGCAAATATAAACCTTTTTTCCTGATTTTCAGCATTAATGAAGGATTCGTACAAAGATTCAAATACCGGATTAAGGGTGTCAGGAATTTGAAATGTGTGCGTAGCGACCAAACCCTCAAGCGCTACATTATCAGCTGTGCCGGGCTCAGTGTTTATTGCTGACAAATCGTTATTTACCACGTACCTAGGGAGCATGTAAAGTCCAGTCGTGAATACTGCAACAATAATCAATAAGAAGATTCTGGATTTTGTCATTAAACCCTACCCGTGGCTCTGATTTGTGTCAAAAAAGATTATGAGTTGGCCTTCTTTACCTTAGAACTGCTCTTTATTTTCTCAATAAACACCTTCGAGGGCTTGAAGCTTGGCACAAAGTGCTCGTCAATCACAATTGCGGTATTTTTTGAAATATTTCGAGCTATTTTTTTTGCTCTTTTTTTATTTACAAAACTTCCGAAACCGCGTACGTAAATATTTTCTCCTGTAGCCATGGAATCTTTCACCACGCTAAAAAAAGCTTCAACTGCTATCTGTACGTCTGCTTTATCGATACCTGTCTGGTCGGCAATTTGAGTTATAACCTCTGCTTTAGTCACTTTGTTAGGATTTAATTATGTAAAACACTCAAATACAATAATTTTGAGGCACAAATTTAAATGCTCGGCTGACAATTAAAAACGAAAAGAACAAAAATATATGTCACCAGGCCCAGTCTAATCAGAATCAATTTGGAACAAAAAAGAATTGTGGCAATGCTCTTTTCATGGTACAACGCAAACAAAAGAGATTTGCCGTGGAGAGATACCAAGAACCCATATCATATATGGCTTTCTGAAGTGATTTTACAGCAAACCAGAGTCGATCAGGGCCTGCCGTATTATCTTAAATTTATTGAAAAGTATCCATCGGTCGCTCACCTCGCTGAAGCCGGCATCGATGAGGTGCTGCGGTTATGGCAGGGCCTCGGCTATTACAGCAGAGCCAGAAATCTGCATAATTGCGCAAAAACTGTCAACTCGGAATATGGTGGTAAATTCCCTGAGGAATACCTGGAGTTAATCAGTCTGCCTGGAATTGGGCCTTATACTGCCGCTGCGATTGCGTCATTTGCTTTTGATAAAAAAGTAGCTGTTGTGGATGGCAATGTTATACGGGTTTTAACAAGATTATTCGGCATAAGTGAAGATGTGACTCAAAGAAGTGTGCGTAATAAAATTGCACAAGCGGCCAACAACCTTATTGATTCTGAAAATCCGGCCATGTTTAATCAGGCTATCATGGAATTTGGAGCATTGCAATGTGTGCCTAAACGGCCGTCTTGCGGCATATGTGTTTTCAGGGACAGTTGTATGGCTTACGCTAATAATCAACAGCACAGCATTCCTTTTAAGGGAAAAAAAACTATTAAAAGAACCAGGTTTTTCCAATATCTGGTGTTACAAATAAAAGATCAGATTTTACTCAAACGCCGCAATCACAATGACATATGGAAAGGTCTTTATGAGTTTTATCTTTTAGAAACTGAAAGTACGAAAGAATTTGATACGCTTGAGTTGCCTGCCGAACTGAAGAATAACCAGGGGAATTGGCTGCTTAAAGAGGAATCAAAGTGGCATAAGCATGTTCTTACACATCAGATAATTATTTGCAGATTTTTTAGAATAGACTTGAATGAAGATTATGACTTCAATCAGAACAATTGGCCGGAATTCTTTCCATATTCAATATCCGAAATAGAACAACTGCCAAAG
The DNA here is from genome assembly GCA_964482185.1 of uncultured Roseivirgaceae bacterium. Classification (GTDB taxonomy): domain Bacteria; phylum Bacteroidota; class Bacteroidia; order Cytophagales; family Cyclobacteriaceae; genus JAAUQL01. The sequence goes on along the minus strand of CAYZWN010000026.1, from coordinate 28,118 downwards.
TCTATTCTGATGGATAATTATTTGGGAGACGAAATTTATTGAGTAATTTTAAAAAAACATTTATAATTTTGAGCTTTAATTTTGATTATGGCTGGTGTTAACAAAGTAATTCTCATAGGAAATCTTGGTTCTGACCCTGAAATCAGGCATCTACCCAGTGGCTCTACAGTAGCTAATTTCAATATTGCAACCTCCGAATCGTACACCAACAAAAATGGTGAGCGGGTAACCCAAACCGAGTGGCACCGCATTGAATTATGGGAAGGATTGGCAAAAGTTGCAGAACAATATTTGAAAAAAGGCCAGAGTGTTTACATTGAAGGCAAAATACGTACTGAAAACTGGCAGGACAGTGATGGCAACAACAGGACTACAACAAGAATTCGTGGATTAAATATGACTATGTTGGGAGGCAAGCCTGACGAAAGTGGGCCACCAACAAATGCAGAACCCCGCCATGAGGCGCCAAATCCATCGACCCCCACCCGAGAGCAAAAGGCTGATGATTTACCACCTTCTTCCGGGGACGAGTCTGATGATTTGCCCTTTTAATTGCTAAACCATAAAAGCTAATCTTGGAAATTAATATTGACGATCCTGAGCCTGGTTCCTTCTTCCTTTTAATGGTTGTTCAAAACGTGCCAACGCTATTTTTTGTCGTTTATGGCATCATTTTACTGATTCTCCTTATTTTCTCCGGGCTTGTATCGGGATCAGAGGTTGCGTTCTTCTCCCTGAATCCTCACGAAATACGATCTCTCAGGGAAGGGAGCCCTCAGGAAAAGAAAATTTATTCGCTGGTTTCTAAGCCAAAAGTGCTGTTGGCGACGATCCTCATATTGAACAATTTTATCAATATTGCCTTCATCACACTTTCCACATTTGTTACGTGGCAGATAACCGGAACTGAAGAAGCTGAAGGCACCATCATTGTTGTGTTGACAGCCATCATCACCTTCCTGATTGTATATTTTGGGGAAGTTGTACCTAAAATATATGCAAATCAAAAAAGCGTTGGTTTTGCCCGACTCACCGTTCCGCTCATTAATGTTGCAGTGGTGTTGTTTAAACCTTTTTCATGGTTTTTAATCACTATTTCGAATGGTATTGAAAAAAATATTCAACGAACACGATTCGAGTTATCTGCTGATCAGCTCAATCAGGCATTAGAACTCACGGCAAATGGAGAAACTACCGAAAAAGAAAAAGGAATTTTGAGAGGAATTGTAAACTTTGGGCAGTTGAATGTAAAACAGGTTATGCGTTCAAGAGTTGATATCATAGCTTTTGACCAGTCACTGGATTTCCACGAACTGATGGACAAAATCAACAAATACGGTTATTCGAGAATTCCCATCTACAAAGAAACCATTGATAAAATCACCGGGATACTTTTCATAAAAGACTTATTGCCGCACATCAATAAGAAGGAAAGCTTCAAATGGCAGAAACTAATCAGAGAACCATATTTCATACCCGAGACAAAAAAAATTGACACGCTTTTAAAAGATTTTCAGGAAAAACATGTGCATATGGCCATTGTGGTCGATGAATATGGCGGAACCTCAGGCCTTGTTACCATGGAGGATGTCATCGAAGAAATTGTAGGGGAAATACACGATGAATCTGATGATGAAATCGTTTACAACAAGATCGATGAGCACACATATATTTTCGAGGGTAAAACTACAATTATTGATTTTTGTAAAATAACAGATCAGGACCCTTCGATATTTGAAGAGGTAAAAGGAGAAAGTGAGTCGCTTGGTGGCTTGATACTTGAGTTGAATTGCAAATTACCAGGTACGGGAGAAAAAATCACCTACAAGAATTTTGCCTTCATCATCATTGCTGTAGATCAAAAGCGAATAAAAAAGATTAAGGTAATCATCCAGTAGTATTTAAATATGCATGTTTTGAGAAGTCTGATCGTATTCAGTTTAGTAGTGTGCTATGCATGCACTACTGAATATATGCCTAAACCCAAAGGCTATAACAGGATTCTTTTGCCAATGCACGAATACGAGACCCTGCCTGATACTTTTCCATATAAATTTGAGTACTCAGTTCATTCCAGGATACTGAGAGATTCAAGTTGGATTGCAGAACGCTTCTGGATCGATCTTTACTATCCCGATTTTGAATCGTCTATCCAGATTTCTTATAAGCCGATACGAAATGATATCAATCTACTAAAAGAATACCTGGCGACAGCCTACAAACTCACCTCTAAACACCAGGTGAAGGCATACGCCATTGATGAAGGCGTAATCAGGACAGCCCAAGGCAAAACGGCAGTCCTTGCCAGATTGAGTGGAGAGGTGCCCAGCCAGTATCAGTTTTTCTGCACGGACAGTACCACACATTTCTTCAGGGGGGCGCTATATTTCAATACGGCTACGCAGAATGATTCCCTTGCTCCTGTAATCGACTTTATGCATGAAGAAATCATGCATATGCTTCATACATTGGAGTGGAACAATAGCATCAGTTCCGATTAATTAAATGCAAAGTTATTTTGATACCAAAATAGAATACCTGAAAGGTGTCGGCCCCGCGAGAGCAGAACTGTTAAACAAAGAACTTCAGATATTCACTTTTGGAGATCTTATACAGCACTATCCATTCAGACATGAGGATCGTACCAAGTTTCACCAGATTGCTGAAGTAGATGAGTCAATGAGTTATATCCAACTAAGGGGCAAAATCAGACACATTGAGGTAATCGGCCAGGGTAGGAAGCAAAGAATGAACGCGCAATTTTCGGATAAAACCGGTGAAATTGAACTGGTGTGGTTCAAGGGAATCCCATGGGTATCAAAGTGGCTGAAAACAGGTATTGATTATATGGTTTTTGGCAAACCATCTCTTTTTAATAGAAAATTCAATATTGTACACCCGGAAATAGATTTGCTGATTGATCACACCACGGATCAAGGTCAATTACGTCCTGTTTATTCTTCAACAGAAAAGCTAAAAAGCCGCTTTCTGGATAGTAAAGGCATTGCAAAACTCCAAAAAAATCTGATCAACCAGGCCGCCGGTCACATTCATGAAACATTACCTGACGGCCTGCGGCATCAGTTAAAACTTACTCCGAAAAGAGATGCGATCATCAATATTCATTATCCGAAAGACCAGCAGGCTCTAATCCAGGCGCAATACAGATTGAAATTTGAGGAGTTTTTTTATTTGCAACTCAGGCTTCTCAAAATGAAACTAACGAGAATCGGGAAGTTAAAAGGCCAGGTTTTTGACTCTACGGGTATTTTGACAAAATTTTATAACCACCACTTACCATTCGAGCTTACAAATGCCCAAAAAAAAGTAATCAGGGAAGTGTACAGAGACCTGAAATCCGGCAAGCAAATGAACAGATTGATACAGGGGGATGTGGGAAGTGGGAAAACCATAGTTGCATTTATTTGTATGCTTGTTGTGATTGGCAATGGCGCACAGGTTGCAATGATGGCCCCTACCGAAATCCTGGCTGATCAGCATTATAAAGGTCTGAAAAGCTATGCCGAATCCCTTGGCATCGAAGTAGGTCTGCTGAAGGGATCTGTAAAAATGAGTGAAAGACGTAAGTTGCAGGAGAAACTGTTGGATGGTTCATTGAAAATATTAGTTGGCACACATGCGCTTATCGAAGATAAAGTCCAGTTTAAAAATCTCGGTCTTGCCGTGGTTGACGAACAACACAGGTTTGGTGTGGAGCAAAGATCCAGGTTGTGGAGTAAAAATGACCTCTACTTCCCGCACATACTTGTGATGACAGCCACGCCTATTCCAAGAACTTTGGCCATGACCCTATATGGAGATTTGGATGTTTCTGTAATTGATGAACTGCCTTCAGGTAGAAAAGAAATACAAACAGTGCACAGATATGACAAAGACAGATTACGGGTTTTTGGTTTTATACGGCAACAGGTGGCATTGGGCCGGCAGGTTTATATTGTTTACCCATTGATTGAAGAATCAGAAAAACTGGATTTAAAACACCTTACTGATGGCTATGAGGCAATTGTAAGAGCCTTCCCGGAGTATAATGTTGGCATTTTACATGGTAAAATGAAATCTGATGCAAAAGAATTCGAGATGAAAAGGTTTGCAAACAATGAGACCCAGATAATGGTGGCTACTACTGTGATCGAAGTTGGGGTAAATGTGCCGAATGCTTCCGTAATGGTCATTGAAAATGCAGAACGTTTTGGCCTGGCCCAGCTGCACCAACTCAGAGGCAGGGTAGGCCGGGGCGCAGATCAGTCGTACTGCATCCTTATGACGGATTATAAGTTGACCAAAGACGGGAGGCAGCGCATCAAAACATTGACGAGCACATCAAATGGGTTTGAAATTGCCGAAGCTGATCTTAAGCTCCGCGGGCCAGGCGATTTGATGGGTACGCAGCAAAGCGGTATCCTTGACCTGTTGATTGCAGATATAGGTAAGGACGGAAAAATTCTGGAGCTGGCCCGCAGTGCAGCCATACAATTATTAGATGAAGACCCGGGACTTGAGTCAATTTCTAATGCCGTGATCAAAAACCATATTGAAAGCTTAAGCAAAAATACTATCAACTGGAGTCGGATCAGTTAAGGAATAACCTTTGCGACGTAAAAAGTGCCTTTTCCCATGCATTGAAAATATTATTCAGATATTTAAAAAAAGGCATTACAGATATTCTGTCTTTTTAGTTTTGCATTATTTGGTTATTTAAAACTATTGCAATATTTTTGCAGTCCGTTTTTCGATGGTGCAAACCATTAAACTAATTTAAAAATGTACGCAATAGTAGAAATAGCCGGTACGCAGGTAAAAGTAGAGAAAGACAAGCAGTATTACACCCCACTCCTCGATGGTAACGATGGAGATACCGTGGAATTCGACAATGTTCTGCTTCTTGAAGATTCAGGAACTGTAAAGGTTGGCGCGCCTGGTGTTAAAGGCACAAAGGTAACTGCCAAAATTATCGGACACGTCAAAGGTGATAAGGTGATTGTTTTCAAAAAGAAGAGAAGAAAAGGCTATAAGGTAAGGAATGGTCACAGGCAACAATTTACCAGGGTTTTAATTGAGGATATAAAATAATTGCAATATGGCACATAAGAAAGGAGCCGGAAGTTCAAGAAACGGCCGTGAATCAGATAGCAAACGGCTCGGAGTAAAAATATATGGTGGGCAGGAAGCCATTGCCGGTAATATCATTGTCAGACAGAGAGGAACTAAACATCATCCAGGTGAAAACGTAGGCATTGGAAAAGACCATACTCTTTTCGCGCTCACTAATGGAGTTGTTAATTTTAAAAAGGGCAAGAAAAACAGATCATATGTTTCTGTAGAACCAGCCCAGGCCTGACAGCTTTAAAAATATCATAAGTAAAAGCCGGATCATTCCGGCTTTTTTATTTAAGCGTTTCGCTTTTACGGACTATTATTCGCCTGATATCCCTTCCTGGCAAACTCTTAAATGCTTGATTACTCAACGATTTAGACACCCAGCAACTTATCCAAAGAATTAGCAGCCACATAATGATAGTTGGACCTGGCCTTTTGATAAATGTCCAATGCCATTTTTTTGCCTTGGTCGGTTTGAATCAGTTCCTTGTAAATGGGCATTAAAAACTTTCGACGCCCGGTTTGCACAAGAAAACTCTCCATGGCGCCAAAGGCGGGCATATATAATTGTCTCGCGCAGTGCACAAACCAAACGCCGAGTATTTCCGCGTTGCCACTTTGGGTAAAGTGAAATTGATCCTCCAGCTTTTCCAAATCATTGACTGATAAGTTGTCCGGGAGATTCTTTATAAAATGTACCCATTCGTGGCTCGACCAATTCCTTGTATCAAAAGCATTTTTGTCGGCTATCCATTCAGTAATTGCTTCATCAACTTTTTCAAAACGAACCGATCGAACATTGGGTAAGCTTGCCGGCAGCCCGGTGCCATAGACCCATTCATTAAGATCGGGAATGGGATCCAAACCGTTTTTATCAAACAGATTTTGCTGCAAATACACCAAAAAGGCCTCCGTGTTATTCGATTGGAAGGCATGGGCCTCAAAATACGTATTCAAAAATGCGTCAAAAATCTCTCTTCCGACATATTCTTCCAGCCTTCTGAGGAAAAAGTACCCTTTATCGTAAGCGATGGCTGTAACGCCGTCATCAGGATTTTTATCTTCCAGATTGAGCTTGAGGCGTGTGGCATCTTCCTGCCCGGAATTCATAAATTGCGCCACCTCATCCTGCAGAGCCTGCATGCTCAGGTCCGACAGCATTTCTGCGTATTCTTTTCCCTGCAACGCCTCCATAATGCGATGCTCAAAATAGACCGTGAATCCCTCATTGAGCCAGAAATCGTTCCAGGTTGCATTGGTCACCAGATTGCCGGACCATGAGTGCGCCAGTTCGTGCGCAACCAGAGAAGTAAGTGATTTGTCGCCTGCCAGAATCGTTGGTGTCGCAAATGTAATGCGCGGATTTTCCATACCACCAAACGGGAAGCTGGGAGGCAGTACTATCAAATCGTACCTCCCCCATCGATAATCACCATAGAGTTGCTCCGCGATTTCGAGCATTTTTTCCATTTCGCTAAACTCCTCCACCGATTTTTTCAGCATTCCGGGCTCGGCATATACACCTGTACGGCTGCCAACAGCAGCAAAAGCAATGTTACCGACAGCGAGCGACATCAGATAACTCGGAATGGGTTGCGGCATGTTAAAGTGATACACTCCGTCTGCGCTGGGATTTTGGGGGTTTTCAGCGCTCATCAGAGCCATCATGCCTTGCGGAACCCTTACGGAAGCGGTGTATGTAAACCTGATGCCGGGCGAATCCTGAAGCGGTATCCAGCTTCTCGCCAGGATGGCCTGAGACTGGGTAAATAAAAAGGGGGCCGATTTATCGGCGGTTTGCTCCGCATTGAGCCACTGCAATGCCTCAGCATCATGACCTGTCAAATATCTTATTGCCACCTGATCTGCCCCCGGAATCAGGCTAATTTCCATGGCCGAGCCAAGTATTTCGTCTTGCTCAGAAACTGTGTATGCTGCAGACGCACCATTGGGAAATCTGACTTCCATAATTTCCAGGCCCTTGGTGTCGAGCACAATTTTTTTGGCATTGGCAGACCGACTAAAATGAACGATAGCCTCTCCGCTGATTTGCCTGGCTTCGAATTCAACCTCCAGTTTCAATTCCAGATGTTTGACAACTGCCTCTGAAGGATTTGCGTATGAATGCGGATCATTAAAAATATTATTCATCTTTCCCAGGGTTTTAAAATCATTGGTGTTTACACACGAAATGTAAAAAATAAGTAGTACGAAATAAACTGCTTTTATTGTAAAACCTTCTGTCATTACTTTCCATGAATTATACATATACAACCATTTATCTGCAAAAGCAATCAACACACCCGGGGATTTTATAACTTTAAAGTTTGGTGAAGAATAAAGAAAATGCGAAACGCCTTTATTGATGCTTTAAGTTTCTCCTCCATGCTTTCCCGCAGACGCGTGGCAAACATCTGGAAAAATTATAACAGTTACAAAAAAGCAATCAGAACAAAGGTTCCCGTGCATCCGGCTTTGCCCTTCAGCATATCCGTGGAGCCTACCACCTCCTGCAACCTGCGATGTCCCGAATGCCCGAGCGGATTGCGCTCATTTACCAGACCCACAGGCATGCTGCAACCTGAAATATTCCGAAAGGTAATTGATGAACTGCACGGGTCACTTTCGTATCTGATACTGTACTTTCAGGGTGAGCCCTACCTCAATCCTGATTTCATGGAAATGGTGCACTATGCCGGAAATAAAAGCATTTATACAGCCACCTCTACCAATGCACATTTTCTAAATCAGGAAAATATCGAAAAAACCATAGAAAGCGGGCTGAACCGGCTAATCATTTCGATGGATGGCACGGACCAGAAAAGCTATGAAACATATAGGGTCGGCGGAAATCTTGAGAATGTAATCAACGGAATAAAAGCCCTGATGGAAGCCAAAAAAAAGCTTCGGAGCAAAACGCCTTATATTATTCTTCAGTTTCTACTGTTTCAGCACAATATCCATCAGATTCCGGAAATTCAAAAACTTGCACGATTGCTTGGTGCCGACAAGCTGGAATTCAAAACAGCCCAGGTTTATGACTATGAAAAAGGATCGGAACTGATCCCGGATAATGCGCGGTATAGCCGGTACAGGCAGAATGGTCATGGCAATTATGTAATAAAAAATTCATTTTCTGATAAATGCTGGAAAATGTGGCACTCCTGCGTCATGACCTGGGATGGAGATATCGTGCCATGTTGCTTTGATAAAGATGCAAAGTACAAAATGGGTAATATCAGGGAACAATCATTTGCTTCGATCTGGAACGGCGAAAAATACCAGGCGTTCAGAAACCGACTGTTTTCGGGAAGGAAGGAAATAGATATTTGCACCAATTGCTCCGAGGGATTGGAGTTTTAGCACTCAACAGGATATTTTTTACCAGACGAACTACTGTTAAGTTAACTGGAAATTGACCGATTACATGTTTCTCGCCAAGTCGCAAAGACGCCAAGAAAATTGACTTTGCGCCGCTGCGACTTAGCGTGACACCCGAAATACCATGGTTAACTTAACACTACATGGCAAAGCAATCATTGAAGTGCCTTGGGTTTTCTTATGATTTTTTAAATATCGGAGTGTCTTAATTACGCTTAAACCTAAAAAAACCCAGCACCTTGCCTGTAACCAACTTCTTCTGATGCTTGATGTAGGCCAGGCTGGCTTTTCGAAGGAGCGGATCGCCGACAAACCAGTTTTTCAATAGAAACGCGCCGCCAGCATATGGCATTACTGCCAAAAAATTATCTCTTAGCGTGATGGCGCCACCAAGCTTTCGGTTGATATAAAGAAATTTAAAGAAAGCATTTACAATTGTCCATACTATGGGGAACAATAGAGGATAGTACACTGCCCCTGGTAATGCAATTGTATAAACAATAATAAATGGAAGGATCACAGCATCCACCCAGACGGCGATCATACTCCAAATTGCCAGGGTTGCGCTCACATACAAAATCTGCGAAAGCTTTTTATTAATTATTGTAGATTGCAGGTGCTTGATTTGCTTTTCAGTGAAATCCTCATGCCCCCGGACAAAAGCACAAAAACGGTCGTTGCTGCACAGGCTTTTTTCTTCAAAACTCAGTTCAATAGCATTCATAATTGCAAAAATAAAATTTCATCCCGTTCAGATATGTATCCAATCTTACAAAACCTGGCAGAGTTGTCATGCACAGGTCATCGAAGAAACACCATCTAAAATACAGGCTACGCATTGATAGTTTCAGGATAATTAAAAAATCCGGCCGGATTCACTTTGGAAGACATTTATCGCATTGGCCATCATTTTTGCCGGCAGTGGCCTGACGGTACAGGAACCTGCCCAAATAAAATATCGCAGATACAAAAAGCAGAATAAGAAGAATAGTCTGAATCATGTGTGATGAATTACTCTTAGAAAACGGCTCTGGAAGGCTTTTGTTATCATTCCCAGTATTTGGATATGACCTCGTACATCTGCTTTTGAACGGCGCACCCTGCGATGATTTCGTTCCCAAAAATATAATTGTCCCCACCTTTGTAATCGGTAATCTCGCCACCAGCCTCCAATACCAATAAAGCGCCTGCCGCAACGTCCCAGGGATTCAGACCGTGTTCAAAAAAGCCCTCCGACCGCCCGGAAGCAACATAAGCTAGATCAGCAGCAGCACTGCCGAGACGGCGGATGCCATGGGAATATTTCATGAAATGACTAAATATTTTCCAAAACTGGTCAAGTTTGCCAAAACTGGTATAAGGCATACCGGTTATGAAGAGTCCATCTTTAAACTCCCTGACCCCGGAGACCTGGATTTTATTTCTGTCACAAAAGGCACCCCCACCTTTCAACGCGTGGAAACACTCATCAGAGTTTACAATATACACCACACCAATGATTGGCTCATTGTGCTTGATCAGCGCAATGCTCACGGAATACGGCGGCAAGCCATGCATGAAATTAGTGGTGCCGTCAAGCGGATCGATCACCCAGTTGTAAGTATCTGCTTTCGTAGTTTCCGTTCCTTCTTCCGTAATGAACCCGGCTTCCGGAAGTGTAAATTTAAGTGTTTGAACGATCATCCTCTCTGCTTCCATATCCACATAAGAAACCAGGTTGTTCAGTCCTTTCTCCTCTATTTTCGAGCGGTCAAATCGAGTGCCCTCGTGTCTTATAAATTCACCGGTTCTTCTGGCTATTTTTACAACTTCATTGAGCGTATGCTGCAGGTCAATTTCCATTTGCTTTATTATTTGAATTAATTTTATATAAAAAATCAGGTCTTGATCTTCTTATCTTTTCCCCTGATCACAATTACAATCTCTCCTTTTATTTCCTTTTGATCAAAGTATTTATACACATTCGATGCAGTTTCTGTCACCACTTCCTCATAAAGTTTGGTCAATTCCCTTGAAACAGATATCATCCTGTCGTCTCCCAGATATTCACAGATTTCCTGCAAAGCTTTTCTGAGGCGATGTGGCGATTCATATAAAACTACTGTGCGCTCTTCTTCTGCTAATTGCTTCCATCTTGTCTGTCGGCCTTTTTTATTTGGCAGAAAACCTTCAAAAACAAACCTGTCTGAAGGAAAACCTGAATTAATGAGCGCCGGAATTATTGCTGTCGGACCAGGGAGGCATGCTACTTTTAGTCCTGCTTCCATGGCCGCTCTTACCAACAGAAATCCAGGATCTGAAATACCGGGCGTACCGGCATCAGAAACCAGAGCAAACTGATCGCCTTCCTGCATTCTTTGAATCAAACTTCCAACCTGCTGATGCTCGTTGAAAATATGATAGCTTTTCTGTCGGGTCTCAATCCCGTAGTGGTTTAGCAATTTTGCAGTTGTCCGGGTATCCTCAGAGAGAATGGTGTCCGCTTCTTTCAATACCTCAAGAGCGCGTAAGGTGATATCTTTGAGATTACCAATAGGCGTCGGTACGACGTAAAGGGAAACCCGCTTTTCCTGACCCATTTTTATTTCAGCAATCTATCGATCTCTTTGGCCAGTTTATGATCTTTTTCGGTGACCACATTGCCGGCATCATGCGTTGACAACTCAATGATAACTTTGTTGTACACATTGGTCCAGAGGGGATGATGATCCATTTTCTCAGCAATCAACGCCACTTTGGTCATAAACGCAAAGGCTTGTATGAAATCATCAAATTGAAACTCAGCCCTGAGTTTATTGTCCTTTTCAATCCACATAGTGTTCAAATTTTATTGTATCCATTTTGATTCTGATTTTATCATCACAAAATACCGCAATATCATAGCTAATATCAATGGCATAAAGGCAAAATGATAGTTTTGCGGAAACCAATACCAGGCTATCAATATGATGGCATTAATAATCATGAAAGTAACAACATATCCTTTCCTGAACGAAGCAGGAAATTTTTTCCATAAAAGCAGCACCGGAAAATGAAAAGGCACAGCCCAGAGCATATTCAGGTTCTGCTTAGTCGCTATATGGTCAGTAGCAAAATCGAGTAGAAAAACAGCCCAGCCAATCAGGCCAATTAAAGTAAAAAATATCATATTGAACCAATGACCACTTTTTTGTCTTTTCAGATGTATATAGCTCAACCAGGCTGTAAGCAAAAGAATCACAGAGGTCAGCAACACCGGTGTAACCAGAAACACCTGAGGCGCTTGCGATTTTTTAGGAATAATTTCTCTTTCAGAAAGCACAAATGGCACCTCCTCGCCCGCCCGAAGGATGGTTGCCGTTCCAATTCCCACCATGAGATAATCTGGCAAAAACATATAATCTGCCGGCGTGGCAATTCCGTCAGTTGGCAGGCCAAGCGCCAGATCGATTCCAAAATCAGACCAATGGTGATGCTTTAAATAAAGATCTATCAGATTACGAAATGTCATTTGGCTGGATTTCCAGCTGTCAGGGTAATTGTAAACAAAATCTTCTTTAAAAACAGCAGGCATAATGTCTCTGATTCGTGTGGCACAATTATCAAAGAAAAAGTCGTATTTGTAGTATCTGTTTTCAGGCTTGTAGTTTACAATCAATTCCCTGTATAACCGGTTTTTCTGTTCATTGGTAAGATTGAGTACCTGCTCTGTCACGGATCGGTTTTCATACTTAAACCCAAATTCAAAATTACTGAATTCCCCAACTGAAAGTTTATACAAGAGTTTGCCCCTTACAAATTTCAGGTAGAAATTAGTCGTGTTGAAATCGAATGTTCCGTAGTTAAAAACTATATCCAGATTGTTCGCAGGATCCTTAACGCGTATCGCGCTATGCCCGAATGTAGAATAGAGTTCGGTGCCTGGAGAACCCGTGAGCAGGCTGATAGTCGCTTGATCTGACAGGTTCTGGCTCCAGGCATTCAGGCCAATGCCAAGGATATAAAAAAAACAAAAAGCATTTTTAAGCATACTAATAGGCAGTGATGATGTATTGATATTTGAGACTCTCCTGATCAACAGTAATCCGTTGGAATCCTGCAGAGCTTAACACCCTCACAACCTCATCGGCAGGAATTTTGTTGTTGACCGGTCCAAAAGGAAGATCGCCGGTTTTAAAATCAACGAGTACCAACAGGCCATCTTTGCGGAGCGCGTCTCTTACGATCTGCATGTAATCGACCCGGTTATTGAGATAATAAAACACATTTACCATCAACACGGCATCCACCTCTTCAGTATGAAGGTTGGGCTCACTTTCTTCAGTCAGTCGTGTTTCAATCCTGTCAGCCTGCTGAATTGGCAATTCAAGTTTTCGATCTTCGATGTAATCGAGATATCGCTGTTCGATATCAATGGCAACTACTTTTTGAGCTAACCTGGCAATGGGGAAAGTAAAATATCCGGTTCCTGACCCCACATCAGCGATGGTTTTTCCTGCAAGGTCCCCGAGTTTTCTGATTACGAGGTCCGGATTTTGCCATACCCCGCGGTTTGGGTCCGAATCGTTGTTTAGCCCAAATCCAAATTCATTATCAGCTGACTCAGTCTCAGGAGCTGTCAGAAAAAGACTTTCTCCCTGGAACATATCCTTCGCAGACTTCTTCTCTTTCTCTTTACATGAAAAAGTTCCTGTGCAATAAATCCCTGAAAAAAGGAGCAGAACAAAGATATTTTTCAATGATATTTCGGTTTTTTAAATAGTTCAGTAAATTTAGTTTAAAAGATGGTCTTAAGCACAAGTAAAAGCCCATTAGATAAAAATGAAGATAAAGAATAGCGATTTAACAGCCGGAGAAATAAAATCAATAAAGGACAGCTTTTTTCACATTTACCATTCTTTTTTGGATGAAGGTTTTCTTTCTAAAGATTTTGTGGGATGCCTTTTTAAGTGGGGTGTACAATTGCATATTAATGAGGAGGAGCTCAAATACATTTCGCCCACTTTCCAGGAAAGTGAGATTACTGACAGAGATGTGGCCTTACAGCATTTGTTCAATCTTGTCTATATGATCTATCTTGATGGTAAGGTGGAAGATATTGAGCTCGAAGTTGTGACCAGGTATGCCGAGAAAATTGGATTTGAGCCGCATATTGTGAACGATCTGCTCAAAACAATTGTCACAGCGCCATATGATGGCTTTGATTTTAAGCACGTTAAAAAGCATCTGAGAGAAATTGTTGACTAAAATCAGTTGTGATATTTCACAAAGCAATCAAGCCTTCAATAGTTCTGGCTTTTACATAAATATCCACCACCTCATCACTTGACGTTATTGTCTTTTTCAATGTGAAAGAGATATAATTTCCGGCTGAAGATTTTCTTTCCTTAAAAGTTTCATCGGAGAACAGGCTCCTGAACTCTTCTCGTTTACCTGATGCTACGACAAACTTGAAAAGATAGATATCCGGCCAGTTATGCTCGTTATCTAGTTTTTGCTTGAAAGCCTCAATCGAGCTCATAAAAAATCCATACTGATTTTTAAGATAAAACAAAGACTGAAAGATTAGAAAAAGCGGTACCTCTCGTCTTTAATTGATGCGTTGTCCTTGATGGCTTCGCCGGCATTAAATGATGCCCTGCCGGAAACTCTCTGCTCTATTTGATTCTTATAGGTTGAGTGGTCAGCAATTTCCGGAGCCTGGGTTATATTCTGCATTTCGATGATCAACACGCCATTTTCTTCCTTGACAGGGGCTGAACGCTCGCCACTTGCCAAAGAAAATGCCGTGCCAATTGCAACCGGGGCAAATCCAACGGTTGGAAGTGAATTAGTAGAAAACTTCAGATCACTTGAAGTGTACACTCTGGCGTCTGCACCATAATTTTCTTTAATTTCTTCCAGTGAGCCGTCCAGTCCTTTTAATTTATCAATGATGATCTGAGCTTTCTTTTCGTTCTTTACTCTGATTTCTATTTGCGACCTGACGTCCTCAAGCGATGCCGGACCGGCATCTGTAATTTTGGTAAGGGTTGCAATTACGTATGAATTATCAATTTCAAGCACATCCGATACTTTACTGATCTTTTCTGTATTGTAAACCCATTGAATTACTGAGCGCGCGTTTGAAATGTCATTAAATCTCCTGTCATTTTTACCAATACCTTCAGCGTTGAATACATCCAATGAATCGCGTTCGGCATTTTTAATGAATTCGTTGTAATTTCCGGTTGTTGAGCCAAAGTAATCAGCTCTCCTGAATGCCTTGTTCCGGGTGTTTTCACTTGGAATAATTTCGCGCTCGATACTGGCTACGTAAAACGCATTTTTGTTCAGAGATTCGGTAACGTTAATGATATGAAATCCGAATTGGGTTTCTACCAGGCGATTGATCAACCCTTTGGCTGATGCGTTAAATGCAGCTTCCTCGAAGGGTTTTACCATTTTGCCCGGGCCAAACCAACCAAGGTCTCCTCCATTCATGGCCGAGCCATCTTCGCTGTTTTCCCGTGCTAATTGCTCAAAGTCAGCTCCACGCCGCAGTTGATTGAGGATGCCTTGTGCTTTGGTTCTTGCTTCAGCCTTTGACTGCTCGCTTTCATCTTTCCATTTGATGAGTATGTGACTCGCTTTTACGGCGCCGGTTGTATCCTGCTGAATTCTGGAAACTTTATAGATTACAAACTTGCCATCCTCAAAGTAGGGGCCTCTCACATCTTTCTCTGACAAATTGGAGTAATTCAATTGCAGCATGCGCGGCAATTCATCGACATAATTTCGTGTGTAAAAAATTTCGCCGTCAGAGTTGTTTCTGGCAAAAAGTGAATCTTCTGAGGATGACCTGAAATCCTCCATTAAACGATTCATTTCCTGTTGAAAAAATGCACTATCTTCAGACGATGGCACAATAGGAATAGAAACATAACTGAAATCTCTTGATTCCTCCACCTTATATTCATCTTTGTGCTCGCTAAGATATTTCCGCAACTCCGTGTCGCTAACCTGAACCAGCGAATCATTTACAGAATAAAAAGGAACGTACAAGTACTTAATTTCTGCTACAGCATTTTCGTCCTGATATTGCCTCTTTGCCTCTGCCTCTGTAGCGTAAGTGGTTTTGACCAACATATTGTCGTACTTGATTCTCTGCCTGGAAGGCTTCAGATTTTGTTCGAAAAGGTACCAGGAGGCTTGCTGTTGAGGAGGCAACTGTTTTACCTGCTGTAAGTAATTGATCACCCTGTCTCTTTGAAACTCACCGGTTTCTGGATCCGTAAATGCCTGCTCAATTTCAAACGCAAGATTGTTGCCCTGAACCATATCCCATTGCTCGTCATCAGTTACCTGAAGGCCAAGCTTATCATATTGTTCCTGAAAGGCAATCTTAACTATCAAATATTCCCAGGCCTGCTGCCTGATGGAAAACATTTCATTTTCGGACGGATTTCTTCCGTAATTGATCGTGTAACTATATTTCAACTGATCGATCTGATCCTGGTACCGGTCTCGCTCAATTACCTCTCCGGATATCTCTCCAACATGTGTTATGTTTTTTCCCAGAATTGTGGAATTTGGGCCTAAAATATCTCCACCTACCACAAAAAAACCAAGTCCTATTGCTACAAATCCTATTGCCCAACCTGATCTTTCTCTTATCTTATTAATTAAAGCCATATCAAAATTCCTTAAAGTGCGGCAAAAATAGTTACTTAGATACTTAAAAACAAAAAAATAAAATATTCAGCCCTCATGTGAAAATGCATTAAACACCGGGCTGAATAGTGAGACGAATATTGTCGATTCTGTTATTTTCGATGCTTTCAATCATAAATGTAAAGCCGTGAATTTCGACAATGTCGCCTAATGCCGGAAAGTCCTCGGTGATTGAAAGTATCAAACCTCCGAGTGTATCATATTCGCCTTCGGGTAATTCTAGTTTGTACTTATCATTCAGGTAGTCGATCTCATGGCGGGCACTGAACTGAAAGGTATGTTCATCAATTTTACTCTCCAACAAATCCTCCTCATCGTGTTCGTCCTGGATTTCACCAAAAATCTCCTCAATAATGTCCTCAATCGTTACAACGCCGGATGTCCCTCCATATTCATCAACAACCAGTGCAATATTTTTCCTTTCAGCAATTAAAAGAATCATCAATTCATTAGCAAGAAATGTTTCGGGCACAATAGTGATCGGCGTGATGATGTCAGTAATCCGCTCAGGCTTCTTGAACAACTCAATAGAATTACAAAAACCGATAATGTTGTCAATGGAATCTTTGTAAACCGGAATTCGTGAATACCCACTTTCAGTAAAAGCAGCGCACAGGTCATCGATAGAATCTTCGATGCTCACCGTAACAAGATCCGTGCGCGGCACCAGACAATCCCGAACCTTAACTTTCTTAAATTCGAGGGCGTTTGTAAATATTTTAGCATCCACTTCCTGCTTTATAGGTTGCTCCTTATTCTCCATCATTTTCTTAATATACTGATCCAGGTCGATCAGTCCGAAAACGGGTTTTTCCTCATTATATTCGAGCCGCAGCACCTTCTCAATCATCAATTTGGACAGACTTACGATGAGCCAGACAAATGGCAATAATAGTGTGTAGATGATATTGATGGGTATGGCCATCAGGGAGATCATTTTATTAGGATGAATCAGAAACAAACTTTTAGGGAGGAATTCCGCCGTGATCAGAACAATGATCGTAGCAATAATGGTCTGAATTACAAATACAACAAGCTGATTATCGAAATTGCCGGGAAGAAAATTCACGATTGCCGGCTCAAGAAAGAAGGCCATAAAAATACCATAAATCACCAGGCTTACATTATTGCCAATGAGTGTGGTTGTGATAAACCATGATGGCTTTTTTAAGAAACCCGATAGAATCCTGTCTGACAAATAACCCTGTTGACTTCTTAATTCAATATGAAGCTTATCTGCAGAAATAAATGCAATTTCCACACCTGAAAAAAATGCCGAAAAAAGCAATGAGACAATGACAACTGTAAGATATTCTAAATGAATCATAATTATTACGGACCAGTCACCATCAGATTACTACTCCGATGAATTTCTTTTTGGGCCTTTTGTGTACCAATATAAAAATAAAAAGGCTATTGAAAACATAAATATCCAGTATGCACTATAGAGGCCATTTATAGTAGTCTGATGTACACCCACAATAAATAATGCAAGGGAAATAAAGACAAGGAAGTTCTGTATTTTTTTCACTGTTGCTGACTGCTGGCGGGTAAAGTGCCCTGAACGTCCAGAATTTTATAATACGAAAAATCTTGTTTCGCCTCCAGGCCCACACCGGTAGTGATTTGTCCATTTTGCTCTACCCTCACAAATTTCTCCGTGAAAACTTCTCCTTTTCTCTCATTCCAATAAAGTTCTTCCGTATCGAGCCTGTCCTGCGTCATGATGTTTTGTGCAACAACATTTCCGGTCGCTTTATAAAGCTCATCTTTCTTGGTGTAATAGCAATAATCTGCGCGAAGTGTAGAGCTTGGTTTCTCATCTTCGAAAAATTCGATATAGAGACCTTCGGGAAACTCTCTGTCACCATTGCCAAATATAAGTTGCCTCGGTGCCTCCATACGCATTTTTACCACTGCAGAATCGGAATAGTAATTAATAGCCGGCCCCAATTCTACAATGGGCCCTGAATATTCCTGAATTTCAATATCCTCACCCGACTTATAAATACATCCTGAATGAAACACAAGTTCTGCGAGGAATAAAGTTGCAATGAGATATCTCATGTTAAAAACAAAAAAAGCGGCCAAAGAATACTCAGGCCGCTTAAGGTTTTAAGTTTTTGTTATCGCTTTTGAATATTTACAGTCTCATTGATCCAGCAACCAACTTTATATTCATCTCCAACCTGAATATTCCAGGTAAAAATCTCTTCCATTGTAGGGAACTGCGCCTGAGCTCTGCTCATTCCCGCACTGTCTCCTGCCTTTCTGAACATTTCATAAGCTGCAATATACACCGCCTTGTCATGTACAGGATTCTCTCCTTTGCTACATTCATTGAAACTATTGTAGTACAGGTTACCTATGATTTTGTAAGCATCTGTTTTTGTCGGATCAGCAGCCAGGGCTTTTCTTGCATAATCTCTTGCGCTGACTTTCTTTTCCTGATTGGCCTGAATCACTGCAAGTGAATAATAGGAGTCTGCTTTTTTCGTGTTGTCATCCGTCAAATCTACTGACTCCTCAAAATACTTGATGGCCATATCAAAATTTCCTTTGGAAGCCGAAGTCTGACCGATAAGCTTTGCCAACCCATACTCCGGTTCCTGCTTTTGAACAACGATGACTGCCTTAAAGAATATTTCAGAATCAGTACATTTGCCGGCAAGTGACAACCTCATAATATTTTTTGCCAGCTTCAAATTATCCGGCTCTTCATTTAATTTTTTACCAAGTGTTTTATCTACAAAATCACAATCAACTTCTATGGTGCCGATCAGCAATGCGTTAACCTGATCCAGAACTATCTTCAGGCGGTCAACATTTTTCTTCACAACTTCAATTTTATAATTGGTGATACCTACAATTTCTTCATAAATTTCAAGTACTTCTTCATCAGAAATATTTCCTCCTGAAAGCTTATACCTTCTTACTACATCCATATAAGGCAATAAATTCGTGTCCATCACTTTATTGCCATTCAGCTCAAAAGTACTTTTAAACAAAGTTAGAAGCTCCTGATATCTGCTTTTTTCAGTACTGTAATACTTATAGGCATCATAGGCCTTTCTGTTAAGTACACTCGCCTCTTCATTAAAATACTTTACGCGCAAATCGTAGAGTAAAAGGGCGGAATCCTGATAAATTACTTTCTTTGCCTCATCAGTCTCTTCGCTCGCCAATCCGTCATAAATCTTTACACCGTTGATATAAATGGACTTATTCAAATCAGGTGCGTTGACTAATAACCAATGCATATGATTGGCGGCTGCTCTGAAATTTCCTTGCTTGAAGTTGTCTGTGTAAAGAGCATTCTTTGTCTCAGCAGTTGCTTTATCTTCCGGCCAGTTCCACTGCGCATTCGCAGCGCCGCCAATAAGCAACACAATTAAACCGGTGAGAAAAATGTTAGCTTTCATAGTATAAAATTTATTTAAACTTATTTTGATTTCTATACCAACCAAATGAACGGTCATTAAATGTCATTCCTAAATTAAGCTTGAAATAATCTTCTCTGATCAGACCGTTGGAAATTGTTCCAAGCTGCCCAATCTTTACCCCAAAGTTAAATATTGAAGCACTTCCTACTGGCAAAGATACACCAAAATTGATACCAAAGTCATTGATATTTGTATTATTTACGAAAATTGGTGTCTGCTCAGCGCTAAATCCAAAGAGGTAAGTTGCACGTTTTAAGTAACTTGTAACCGAGAACATATCCGGCGTAAATTCGCCGCCAATTATGATTTTGTAACTGTTTGTGAGTTGTTCAAAGGTATTAAAATCCGATTTAAACAATGTCCAGTCACGTAAATAATAATCCGCCCCGAAAGTCCACTTATTGCTTTTTGTCAGGCTTAGTCCAAAACCATATTGCGGAGGCAGGTAGGTATTGCCTGTCGTTTTATCGAGAATTGAATCCGGCTCGTTTGGATTGTAAATCTGAACAGTCTTCTCCTCTGTAGTTTTCATATTTGCCCCAAACTCATATACAAAACCAAGGCTAACTTCCAGATTCTTTTTTATTTCCTTTTTAAAATTCAAGCCTCCCTCAAACAAAAGATCAGAATATCTTGTGGTTCTGAAATATCGGGATGGTAAAAAAGACTTAGTGGCTCCAACTGTGTCCATTGCATTGGCAAAGACCCTTTCTTCAATATCAATAATCGTTTCGTTGCTGATATTCCCAAAAGCAAAGGAGGCCCTGAGACCTGCGCTGAGATACTTGGGTATAATTTGCCAGCCATTGCTGATATAAACCTGATTGATGCCGCCATCCCCGATGTAGTCGTAATAGGCTGTTGCTTCGTTGCGGTTAACAACCGGAGCCGAGGTCGTCATGTTGTACGAAACATCACTGTATGGCATAAGGCCGATAGCCATAGACCATTTCATTTCTTTAATGGGAAACGCGATAGCAAAATTGCGCAAACCGCCATTGGTGTTGCTCTGACTCAAATCGGTGGTCACCAGATTGCGTTGTTCGGCAAACAGCCCGATATCAAACATTGTAAAAGTATTCATGGGCAGTAAAGCAGGATTCACATTGTTCAGTACCCAATATTTACCGTTGCTGATGCCGAGACCACCCATGTTTTCATGGTAAGTGAGTGCACTGCCTGATAATTTGCCAACTCCGAATAGTGAATAAGGGCTTGCTGCGTTTTGTGCAAAACTACTTTTGTAACAAATAAAAACCAGGAGAATAAAAAGTAGTTGTTTTTTAAACATTCAAGTTGAATCTCAGAATACGGTTTAGACCGATTAAAACCAAATTTGGGAGTGCAAAGATGTGACCTTTTATTTTAGATTCAAAAATATTTGCACCACCGCCACAAATTATAATGGTAAGCCTTTCAAAATATTGCATATACCTCGAAATAATACCTTCCACCTCAGCTTCAGCACCAATTACTGCCCCGCTGAGCATGCAGGTTCCGGTAGTGTTGCCGATTAAGTGGACATTGTATTTAGGAGCCAGCAATGGCAATTTTGAAGTGAACTTATGCATCGCTTTCAGCCTCAACTCAACCCCGGGAGAAATTCCTCCACCATGATAAACACCCTGGCTATCGATCAGATCATAAGTTATACAGGTGCCGATATCAATCACAAGACAGGAAGCCTCCGGGTAAAGAAACTGTGCGCCACAAATAGCTGCTATACGATCGAGACCCAGCGTTTCCGGGGTTTGGTAAGTATTTGTAAAAGGTACGGGAGTTTTCTGGTCGAAACGCAGCACATGCGACCAACGAGAGGCCTCACGAACGATCTTCCCCATCCCCTTCCTGACGCTGCCAACCAATACATGGTCAGGCTTTTTCTCCCTTATCAGCTTAATAATACCCTTATCTGAAAGATTGGGCAAAGCCTCCAGCAACACATTGTCCTCAAAAATACCAGCCCTGGCATTTGTATTACCAATATCAATACATATATTCAATGCTCCTGATTTATCATGAATAACAATCCTATTTTAAGTTTTGAAAATTAGTAAAATTCCATGAAAAGTTTTGTGGTAGTAGGTATGATGTCTGGCACTTCACTCGATGGATTAGACATTGCGGGGGTTAAATTCTTTTTTGATAAAGGATGGCATTTTGAAGTATTACACTGCGAAATGCACCCTTATGAAGTTGATTTGAGAGAAAAGCTTAAAAATGCCATGAGGCTAAGCGGTCTTGATCTCAAACTGCTGGATAATGAATTCGGGTCATTTCTTGGGCAACAGGCAAAATTATTCATCGATAAATATCAATTAAGCCCTGATCTGATCGCTTCGCACGGACACACAGTATTTCATCAGCCAGACCGGGGACTCACAATGCAGATTGGCGATGGCCATCGTATTTTCAAGAAAACCGGAATCAAGACAGTTTGTGATCTCAGATCAATGGACGTGGCTTTTGGTGGGCATGGGGCGCCGCTTGTTCCCGTGGGCGACGCACAATTATTTGAGAAATATGATGCCTGCCTGAACCTCGGCGGATTTTCCAATATTTCGTTTGATGACGGGGCCGGTGCACGGATCGCTTTTGACATCTGCCCTGTAAACATTGTACTAAATTTCCTGGCCGATAAACTGGGACATGACTACGATAAAAATGGTGATATTGCCAGAGCAGGCCGTATGCTTCCCGATTTGATGCAATATCTGGAAGATCTTGCCTTTTACAAAAAACCACCTCCCAAGTCCCTTGGTATTGAGTGGGTTAAAGAGCACATCTACCCGGTGGTTGCTGACAATCCGCCACAGGATGTGCTGCATACATTTTGTCACCATATTGCCGCCCGAATTGCTGCGACATTTCCAATAAAGCGGCCTGATATTCATAGTGCGGCAAACATGCTCGTGACAGGTGGCGGGGCGCATAACTCATTTCTAATCGAACTTATAAAAGGAAGGACAAGTGACCCGGTCAATATTGTTGTCCCGGAGCGACTCATCGTAGATTTCAAAGAGGCCATCGTGTTTGCGTTTCTGGGATTGCTGAAGCATACCGGCCAGAACAATTGTCTGCGTTCAGTTACCGGAGCTGAAACAGATTGCTCCGGAGGTCTGGTATTTTATCAATCATGAATACGGCCTCTTCACTCATTAAGATGCGTGCAGTGCACCGCGAAGTTTTGTAATTGAAAAAGGTTCCCTTTTTTCTGTTTTGGAGGCTGATTTTCTGCGCATTTGTTTAAAAAATACTTATAGGGTTGCAATGCGATCAAGGTTGGTTTTGATCAGACTCCAGCGGTTATCATCCATTTTGGTCCCTATCACTTCGATCACATTGCCTGCAAGCAAAGCACCTATTTCTCCGCAAATTCTATAATTGTAGTCTTGCGACAATCCGTATAAAAATCCTGAAGCATATAAATCACCGGCTCCGGTTGTATCAATGGGTTTAGCGGGAATAGCTGGTATAATCAACCGCTCATGATTCACTTTCACCATCGAACCCTTCGCGCCTACTTTCACCACAGCAATTTCGCAAACACCGGATAACTCGTTGAGCGCATCCTCCGGTTGTTTTCCGGTAAATGCAAATGACTCCTCCTCATTGGCAAAAATGATATCTACATAGTGCTCTGTAAGATATTTTAAAAAATCCAGATTCGCTTCTACCACGTTGTAGCTTGCCAAATCGATAGATATTTTTAACCCGACAGATTTCGCCAGTTTCATTGCTGCCTCAATCAATTCATGGTTAAAAACGAGGTAGCCTTCTACATGTAAAATATCGTATCCTTCAAAAAACCCGGCCTTCAGGTCGGTTGGTGTGAGCTCAACCGCAGCGCCAAGATAGGTGCCAAAAGTACGCTGAGAATCAGTGCTGATCAGCGTTGTGGCGATACCGGTATCCTGATTTCCTGCAAGCAAAATGGCCTCAATGCCTTTATCAGTCATATCCTTTCGGAATATTTCACCAAACCGGTCATCGTGGATTTTACCAATATATCCGGCAGGCACACCAAGGTTTGCCAGGCCGTTGATGGTGTTGGCGGCAGACCCTCCGGAGGCTACTTCGTATTTTAAATGCCCCAGTGCACTGATAATCTTCTGGGATTTTTCCTTATCAACAAGCTGCATGCTGCCCTTGGGCAACTCAAACTGCTGAAGGATGCGATCATCATCAATGCGCACCAATACATCGACAAGCGCATTGCCTAGCCCAATTACTTTCTTCATCTTAAATGAATGGTTTTTTAATGACCCGGCAAAAATAGAGAATCTGCTAACTAATCCAATTATTTGGATTCAACAGAGTTGAAGTATCGGTCGGGATAATCGGTGATGAGGCCATCAACGCCCATAGCTATTAATTTCTTCATGTCTGAGACATTATTGACCGTCCATGGGATAACCCGCACACTTAGCTTATGCCAATCGTCAACAATACGTTTATTCACTTTTTTATAGTATGGGCTAAAAACATCCGGGGTAAATCCAAGCTCATCGATAACTTTTTTTGAGGATTTAGCGCCGCTTAGCAGGTATGAAATTTTGTATTCAGGATACCGCATTTTCCAGAACTGTAGTATTCTCACATCAAAAGACTGTATCACAACGCGTTCTGGAGGCACAATATCACGTAGTGCCTCATGTACAAGCCTGGTATATAATTCGGGTGCTGGATGAAAAACATTGTCTCCCGATGGAGCGCTCTTGATTTCTATATTATACCTGATTTCGGTTTTACCTGACGCTTTAACATGTTGTTCGCATGCCTGAATAGCCTCAATCAGCAACGGCTTGTAAACGGATACCTTTTCCTGCCCCGGAAAATCCTTGTTCCCGGTGATACCGCAGTCAAAAAGACGTACATTTTCGTAGAGCATTCGAAAAATATTGATATCCTTCTCTTTCTTTTTAGCTATAGGCATTCCGAGCTCGTTGACACAAAATTTTGACGAAATATATGGGTCATGCGAAACAACTGTTTTTCCGTCTGCCGACACAACAACATCCATTTCGATTGTTGTGACGCCCAGGTCAATTGCTTTTAGAAAACCGGGAATAGAATTTTCAGGCATCAGGCCCCGACAGCCTCGATGCCCCTGAATATCAAACATTTGCCCGTGAACCATCAGGGTTAAAAATAATGCCAGTGAGGTAAAGGTTGCCTTCATAAATTCAGGATTAGGTTAGAAAATTACTTGCGATGACATTTCACAAGATTAATCAATACATCAGTAATTGTTCAGATATAAATCCTTTTAAGATAGTTAAAAATTAGGGTAAAATAAAGTATATCGCACCCCGGAAAAACTATAATCCAAATAACCCTTTATTCAATGCAATGAGTGCATCTTTTTTGAACCTTGTCTCTGTAAGTACAGAAATATTATACTTGCTCCCGCCATAAGATATCATCCTGATGGGAACATCCTCCAGCGCATTGAATATTTCTTTTATCAGACCTTTTTCCTTTACAATATCATTGCCTACCATGCAAATGATCGATTGATCCCGATCTACCATCACTTCACCATATTTGCTGAGTTCATCCACGATTTCATTGAGGTGGGTATCCTGATCGATGGTAAGAGAAACGGCCACCTCAGAGGTGGTAATCATATCGATAGGGGTTTTGTAATGCTCGAAAATGTCAAAGACTTTGCTTAGAAACCCGTAGGCAAGCAGCATGCGCGTTGATTTGATTTTGATGGCAGTAATACCATCTTTTGCAGCAATTGCCTTGATCTCTCTTGATTTCTCTTCCTGGCTGATCATAGTGCCGTATGCGTTGGGATCCATTGTATTTTTTAATTGAACTGGAACATTATAATGCTTTGCGGGTAAAATTGATGATGGGTGTAGTATTTTTGCCCCAAAATACGCGAGCTCCGATGCTTCATCAAATGACAGATCCTTGACCGGACGGGTTTGATTTACAACCCTTGGGTCATTGTTGTGCATGCCATCAATATCCGTCCAGATTTCAATGATATCAGCTTTTATTGCCGCGCCTATCAGTGAGGCGGTGTAGTCACTGCCTCCTCGCTTCAGGTTATCAATTTTTTGTTCAGAATTCAGGCAGATATATCCCTGTGTCACAAACAACTCATCCTCTTTATGCTTTTCGAGCATGCTGCCAAGTTTTGAAATAATAAATGACATATCCGGCTCGTCATCCTTATTAATGGCCATAAACTCCAGTGCCGGCAACAATACATTCGGGTACCCTGCCTCATCCAGATAAATTGAAAACAACTTTGTTGAGATCAGCTCTCCCTGAGCTAATAATTCCTTGGTATAATTATCATTGAAATTGACATCGAGCAATGAGTTGATAAATGCGAAATGGGTTTCAATCACTTTAAGCGCTTTTGCCAGATTGTCTTTTTCTGTCACCAATCTTTTGTAAAAATCCAGATAATGTCTGTGCAGATCATCAATTTCTCTTACAGCGCCATCCCGGTTCCCGGCACTAAGTTCTTCGCCGATTTTGACGAGTGCATTTGTAGTTCCGGAAAGAGCTGACAATACAACTATTTTTGGTCCTGGCGCCGCCGTGACGATTTGTGCCACCTGATGCATTCTGTCTGCCGTACCTACTGAAGTTCCTCCAAATTTTAGTACTCTCATTGTGTTGGATTTTTTCTGTTAAAAAATTAAAAGCCCAGCATCTTGATGGCCGTTGCGGCAGCTTCATCACCCTTGTTGCCATGCTTGCCTCCGGCACGGTCGATTGCCTGCTGATGATTAAGTGTGGTCAACACACCAAAAATGACCGGTTTATCGAATTTGAGCCCTACATTCGTAATACCATGGGCCACCGCCTGGCAGATGTAATCGAAATGGGGGGTTTCACCCTGAATTACACAGCCAAGACAAATGACGGCATCGATACTTTTTTGTCCTGCCAGCCATTGTGCCCCTAAAGTCAGTTCAAAACTTCCGGGGACATGTTTGGTGATAATATTTTTACGAAGCGCACCATTGGCGATCAGGGTTTGTACAGCTCCGGAGTACAGTGCCTCGGTCACTTCTGCATTCCATTCTGATACGACTATACCGAATTTCCGGGTGCTAATATCAACAATGTTTTTATTGCTGTAAGTGCTTAGATTCTTGTTTGACGTGGCCATTTCAACCTTATTTAGATATAAAAAAAGGGATAAAGCTTTTGCCTCATCCCTTCCAAAAGCTCTTCGAAATAAAATTAACTGGATTTGGTCTTGCCTTCCAGTCTTGATTTATGTTTTCTTGCCGTCTGATATTCATTGGAGGAAACATATTTCTTAACAATTGTATCATAACAATCTTTTGCCCGATTCAGATCATCCATTTGCTCGTATGCAACAGCTGCTTTCATCAGATAATACGGGCTGGTATGCTCGTTGGGCTTGTAGTTTGCCGCTTTCATGTAAAATGAAGCTCCTTCCTTGTAATTACCCATTTCCATGTTTGCATCGCCGATCAACGAATAGGCTCGGGCCTGAATAAGAAAATCTTTTGAAGAAAACTTATCAAGATGCTCAATGGCTGAAATATACTCGCCTTTTTTCAGGTAAATGGCGCCTACGTAATAATGTGCAAGATTGGCAGCTTTCGAAAGAGAATACTTATCGATTATCTCCAAAAAGCCATAATTATTGCCATCCCCGTCCAATGCCCTATCGAGGCTGTCTGCTTCAAAATAATACACTGCCTGGAACATTTCTTTTTGCGCAGACTCATTTTGGGTTGTTACCCAATAGTTATATAAAAAGTAAACGGCGATGAGGGCGGCAATTACTCCACCCACCGAGAAAACCAATTTCTTGTTCTGTTCCAGAAATTGCTCGGTTTTACTGATTTTTTCAGCTAAAACTTCGGGGCTTTCCAGTAATTCCTCCGCTGCCTTTGGCTTCCTTTTAATTTTAGATTTCGCCATCATTTAAAATTTGAGGTGCAAAAATAGAACAAATTAATTTTAAAAAAATATTTACCCGATTAATCCTCAACAAAGGGATAGTCCTCCTGTACATACACATCCTTATAAATTTCTGAAGGATCGGGGTAATCAGATTCCTCAGCAAATTTTACGGCATCATTGACCTGTTTCTTCACTTTCGCCTCAAATTCCTGAAAATAGGCTTCGTCGGCAAATTTGTATTTGGTCATGGCAAGTTTCACCTGCTCAATCGGATCCCTTTTCTTGTAGGCCTCTACCTCTTCTTTAGTTCTGTATTTGGCCGGGTCAGACATGGAGTGGCCCTTGTATCTGTAAGTCCTGAATTCAAGTAAGGCTGGCCCATCGCCTTTTCTGGCTCTTTCGGCAGCTTTGGCCACTGCCTTGTGCACATCTTCCACTTTCATGGCATCAACCGACTCGGATGGCATATCATAGGCATCGCCTAGTTTATGCAGGTCGGTTACATTTGATGTACGCTGAACGGAGGTACCCATAGCGTAACCATTGTTTTCGATAGCAAATATAACCGGA
>CAYZWN010000025.1:0-34890 GCA_964482185.1 uncultured Roseivirgaceae bacterium | reverse complement strand
ACGGATTAAGGGAAGTCTCCAACCCGTCTGAGATACTGATTTCTCAACGTGAAGAAGCCTTGAGTGGCATTGCAATTGGTGCTTCTCTGGAAGGAAACCGGCCTATTCTGATTGAAATACAATCGCTTGTTTCCCAGGCGGCTTATGGCACCCCGCAAAGAAGCTCGACCGGTTTTGACAGCAAGCGGCTGAATATGTTACTCGCCGTGCTCGAAAAAAGAGTTGGGCATCGATTGGGCATGCAGGATGTCTTTTTGAATATCGCCGGTGGCTTGCGCATTGATGACCCCGCCATTGATTTGGCCGTTGCGGTATCGATTATATCCTCTTTTGAAGACAAGCCGGTGTCAGCCAGAGTCTGTTTCGCGGCTGAGGTAGGACTTGGAGGAGAGATACGTGCTGTAAACAGAATAGAGAACAGAATTATGGAAGCGCAAAAACTTGGCTTTGAAAAGATTTTTATTTCCGGTTATAACACCAAAGGGCTTGATACATCGCGCTACATGATAGATATTTTACCATTTACCAGATTGAATTCAATTTTAGCAGAACTATTCAATCAATAGTTGTGCATGATTTAAATGTAAATCCGCCGTTTAAATTTTTTATTTATGAAATTTAAGGTTCCCAATACCCTTGTATTGCTTTTTGGCATGATGGTGTTTGCTTTGTTGCTTACCTACTCACTGCCACAGGGCAGCTTCCAAAGAGTTGAAAATGAGCACGGAAGCACTGTTGTAGCGCCGGGAAGCTATGAGCAGGTACAAGACAGGTCTTTTCTGCCAATTTGGAGTCTGTTCACTATATTACCCAGAGCATTTGCCGACACCCAGGGCATCATATTCTTTATACTAATCATCGGTGGAGCGCTCGCTGTAATCAAATCAACCGGTGCAATTGATGCATTCCTGGGCAAAATGCTCGAGAAATTTCACGCCAGACCCGGATTTCTTATTACAGCAATTATGCTGGTTTTTTGTATCGGATCAAGCACCCTTGGCATGTCGGAAGAATATCTCCCTTTCATTTCCATTCTTATTGCGCTAAGCATTGGTCTGCAAATGGACGCCATAACGGCAGTGGGTATTATGGTCGTTGGATATGGCATCGGCTATGGGGTGGCAGCAATCAACCCGTTTACACTTTTGATTGCTCAGGAAATTGCAGAAGTACCACCCACCTCCGGACTTTGGTTCAGGCTAATAATTTTAATTCCATTTTTTATTTTAGGGTGGTATCACGTACGAAGATATGGCTTGTCGGTGAGAAATAATCCCGCGAAGAGCCTCATGGCTGATCTGGCTGTTTCAAACCAAAAGCAATCTGCAGAATATCCTTTACTGAACCGAACCCACTGGATTGTAATAGCTTTTACTTTGGCAACTTTGTCGCTTATTGTGGTGGGGATTGCCAGATGGGAATGGTATCTCACAGAGCTCGGCGCCGCCTTTTTTGCGCTCGCTGTATCGGTGGCAGTTGTTGCGGGTATCAATCCGAACGAAGCAGCAAAATCGTTTGGTCAGGGCGCAGCAGAGCTTACCGTAACTGCTTTGCTCATCGGCTTTGCGCGATCCATAGCTTTACTGTTGCAGGATGGCCAGGTGCTCGATACCATCGTCTATTATCTGTCGATACCGCTACAAAACATGGGACCCGAACTCGCAGCGGTCGGTATGTTCCTTTTTCAGAGCTTCCTGAATTTTTTCATTCCATCAGGCAGCGGGCAGGCCTTCGTGACCATGCCACTGATGTCGCCAATTGCTGATCTTACCGGGCTAAGCAGGCAAATTGCCGTGTTGGCTTATCAGTTTGGCGATGGATTCACTAATATGATTGTCCCGACAAATGCGGTATTAATGGGCATTATCGGCATTGCGGGCATTCCTTATGACAAATGGTTTCGTTTCGTTTTCCCGCTGATGGTAAAAATATGGATTCTGGGATCTGTTATAATGGTGATTGCCGTTTTGGTGGGATATAAGTGACCTGCTTTAATTACTGCAAACTGTCTGAAGTCCTCCTTTAATTTGTACATATTGCCAGTTCCAAATTGGATAATTTGTCGCGTTATTTGACTCTGGGCTTTAAATAGTACAATTTTTCTTTTGGTATTTGCGAAAATATTTATGTACTTTCGGGTAAATAGTTTTAAAAAATTAAATCAACGACTGAAATGAAAAACCTCGTATTGATTCTTGCACTTATCTTTTGTGTGTCAGCCGTAAATACAGCTAACGCCCAACTCACAAAAAAAGAAGCAAAAGAATGGAAAAAAAAGCTTAAGAAGACCACACCTGAACAATTTAAAAGAATGTATGACGAGAATTCTTCTCTAAAATCCGAAGTGTCCAGTATTCAGGGACAGCTGTCGAGCATTCAGGGCTCCATGGGACAAAAAGATGCAAAAATCGCTGAATTAACGGAAGAAAATAGAAAAATGGAAGCTCAGGTTAATGCTGCCAGGAAGGCCATTGCCAAAGCTCAGCAGGATGCCGAACAAAGTCAGCAGGTTGCCTTTGATGACTCAGGCGTTGTGTTTAAGGTTCAGATAGGTGCTTTCAGAAACAAGGACCTGTCCAAATATTTTGAAAATAATCCCAACTTTGGAGGAGAAAATGACGGAGACGGTGTGCAAAAGATTACACTCGGCAGATTTCGCGATTATTGGGAAGCAGACACTTTTAAAAAGTATCTCCGTGAAATGGGTGTGAATGACGCATGGATTGTGCCTTATAAGGATGGTACCAGAGTTGCCATGAAGGATGTACTGGAAGGTGTAGTACAATAGCTAAGATCAAAATGTAGATAATAAAAAAAGGGCTTGTAAAAGCCCTTTTTTTATTGAACCTCAGTTCATATTATTTTTTTACCATCTCAATCAGTTCATCTTCAATATTCCAATCTTTTGCAAGTTTGAGCATGGCAGTGGCCTCCATTTCAGTAATATACCCCTTCTGATTGTTGGCGCGCCATACCATATCCAGGTAGCTGAGTCTTTTATCTTTGTCGAGGCGGCCAATTACCTTGTTTAAGTATTCCCTGGCGCGTTCAAATGCAGAGATATAGTCATTGGCGATAAACTCATTTGCCCACTTCAATTCTTCTTCTGCGTCATGCCTTTTTGCCGCCTCGTCCAGGATTTTTTGTTCGTCCTCATCAAGGCCGTGATAGTGAAAAATCACGGATTTTAAGAGTAAAAACGCCTTTTTTTCCTCACTTGTCATGGGGTAAAAGATTGATCAATGCAAATATATAAGAAAATGGGTTTTAAGAATCATCTATTCAAAAAGTTCTTGATTTTGTTACAAATAATTACAGGAAATTCCAATATCGATTATAGCGATCATTATTATTATAATCAGCTAATAAACAATAGGTTAAGGCAAAATATTAAATAAAAAAATAGCTTTAAAAGCATTGTAATTTCAAGCTTTGACATCATTTTATCACATGCCCCAAGACCATTAGTCTTATGGTTGTATTGTGTTTAATTGTTTTGTGACAATTCTATCAGAGGCAGTCGTCTCAATAATTCAAGGAGCGAAATTTCATTTTGCAGATCAGTATTATTTTGCTTTCTTGACGCCCTCTTTCATAGCTATTTGGTGAATCATGAAATCAAAGACATCCAGACTACTTTTTACTTTATTGATACCACTATACGGTATTGCTCAGGAATCTGTGAAATCTCCATCAGACTATCTCGGTTATTCTCTTGGGAGCAGATTTACCTATTATCACAAGGTGGTGGATTATTTCAATTATCTGGCCTCAAATTCGGAGGAGATCATAATAAAGAATTATGGGCAAACCTATGAATACCGCGATCTGGTACTGGCATTTGTTTCTTCTAAGCAAAACCTTGAAAACCTCGATCAGATCAGAATCAACAATCAGAAAAGGGCCGGATTGTCGAACGGCCAACCACCTGATAACAATGTAGCGATAGTGTGGCTCAGCTACAATGTACATGGCAATGAAGCGAATTCCACTGAGACGGCCATGCAAGTGCTATACGATCTTGCCGCAAATGACAGTGCCAAAATCCGGAATTGGTTAGAAAAGCTGGTGATCATAATTGATCCATGTCTGAATCCCGATGGGAGAGAAAGGTATGTAAACTGGTATAATCAGGTAAGCGGAATGGTGCCAAATCCAAATATTGAAGCCAGGGAACATCATGAAGGATGGGCTAAAGGCAGGTCAAATCACTACCTTTTTGACCTGAACAGAGACTGGTTATGGCAAACGCAGGCAGAAAGCGTTCAACGTCTGAAAGTGTATAATGAATGGTTGCCGCAGGTTCATGTTGATTTCCATGAGCAGGGATTCGATGATAAATATTATTTTCCGCCTGCTGCACAGCCTTTCCATGAGCTGGTATCTCCGTGGCAGCGTGAATTTCAGGAAATAGTTGGCAGAAACAATGCAAAATATTTCGATCAGCAGGGATGGCTTTATTTTACCAGGGAGCGCTTCGATTTACTTTACCCCGGATACGGTGATACCTATCCAATGTATAACGGCGCCATCGGCATGACATACGAGATGGCGGGCCATTCACTGGCAGGATTGTCAATAAAAACTGGAAGGGGAGATACGCTGAAATTGGCTGACAGGATAGATATGCATTTTACCACTTCTCTTGCTACCATTGAAACCTGCTACGAAAACAGGGGAAAGCTATTGACAGAATTTGAAAGATACTTTCAGCCATCCGGTACAGGTGCCTATATTATGAAATCGTCCCGATCGGACAGGCTGAGGGCACTAGCCTTTCTTCTTGAAAAGAACCATATTCGCTACCATGGTGTTGCGGCCAAAACTTCCGTGAAAGCGTATTCTTATACAAAAGACCAGACGCTAAATATTGACGTGATGCCGGGTGATATGATCATTTCGCTCAATCAGCCAAAATCTAAGCTGGCACAGATTTTATTTGAAAAGCAAACCAAGCTCGTCGATAGCCTCACCTACGACATCACCGCGTGGTCTTTGCCATATGTTTATGGACTTGAAGCATACCAAACTTCGGCCAAAATTACGCTTAGCGAATTTGAAGCAGCAAAACCTCATCCTGGCACATCCATCGAAAATCCATACGCTTATTTACTTGACTGGACAAGCCTGCAAGACGCCAGATTCCTGGCCGAAATCCTTACCAGGGGAATAAAGGTGAATTATTTTACCGAAAGCTTTGATTTCAATGAGCAGCATTTCAGTTGCGGGAGCCTGGCGATAACACGGATAGACAACAAGCACATTGCAGATTTTCATAAAACCATCTCTGATTTTGCCCAAAAACAACAAAGAAATATTATCCCACTTGCCGGCGGTTCTGATATATCGACAATCGATCTAGGTTCTTCAAAAATCCGATTCATGAAAAATCCCCGAATTGCCATGCTGGCAGGAGATGGAGTTTCGACACTCGATTTTGGGCAATTATGGTATTTCTTTGAGCAGGAAATCAACATGCCGATTGACATTATTCAAACCGATGCTATTACCCGGATCGATCTAAAAAATTATGATGTACTGGTTTTGGCATCCGGACGCTATGACCATCTTTCTAATGAAGCAGGAATGGAGAAATTGGACACCTGGATCAGGAATGGCGGAAAGCTGATCCTTTTGGAAAACGCAATCCGGGGATTTACAGGCGAAGGGAAGTTTGGCTTGAAGGAGATAAAAATTGATGAAAAGGAAACTGACGAGGAAGAGCCTGTTATGTATCCTTATGCTGATAGCGAGCGGGAAAGCATAAAAAATTCTATCCAGGGGGGAATCATTAAACTTCAGATTGACAATACACATCCACTCGCTTATGGCTACGACAAGTATTATTATACCCTCAAAACTAATACAAAAAGCTACAGCTATCTTACTGACGGGTGGAACGTTGGGCATATTGAATCTGATGATAAAGTTGTAGCGGGATTTGTCGGATCAGAAAATAAAGCGAAGTTGACCAGGAATCTGATTTTTGGTGTTGAAGAACGTGGCAGTGGCCGGGTCGTATATTTTGTCGATGATCCCATGTTCAGATCATTCTGGCAAAATGGCAAATTATTTATAGCCAATGCCCTGTTTTTTGATAATTGAAAAATTTTCTTGTTGACCGGATACCCGAAATGAACCTAAGCTGTCATTTGCTATTTGGAACAATACTCTGCGAGGCAGTTTCATGAAATCGCTTTACTAAAGCAATATTTTTATATATTCATACTCAATTATAAAGTCTAATAGTGGTGATCTAATTTAAATCTGTTTTCAAAACCTTTGGTTAAGCGCATCAGATATTTCATTTTTCTCAGGGATGTTTTTATCATTTCGATTGCCGCATATGGTGGCCCGTCTGCACATTTAGCCATGATATTGAAAAAAATGGTCAAAGAACGCGGTTATCTTAAAGAGGATGAGCTCATCGAACTGAATGCCCTATGTCAGATTTTACCCGGACCTACCTCTACGCAAACCATCACAGCAATTGGCTTTAAAATTGGCGGACCAATTCTGGCTTATCTGACGCTATTGGTTTGGCTGTTGCCTGCGTTTTGTATTATGACTACTGCCGGCATACTTATGTCGCACCTTGATCAGAATAATAAATCAATTGCCTTTACCCGATATATCCAGCCCATGGCAGTGGGCTTTGTGACCTATGCTGCCTACATGATCAGTAAGACGATCGTCAAAACCTATGAAGCAGGTGCAATCATGATCATATCGGCTATTTTATCTTTTATGCTCAAATCTCCATATGTATTTCCGTTTCTTTTGTTGGGAAGTGGCGCTTTAACCGCGATTAAATTTACCGAGCAGCCGAAGGAACCTCATAAAAAAATGAAGATCGAATGGTCGAATTTCCTGTTGTGGGCGGCTGTTTTTTTGGTGATAGCAACAATTGGTCATTTTACCAAGGTGCTTCCGATCAGGCTGCTGGAAAATTTTTACAGAAACGGTAGTATGATATTTGGTGGAGGACAGGTGCTCATACCTCTTTTGTACACTGAATTTGTCGAATTTAAAGGATACCTGAGTTCGGAGGAGTTTCTGACCGGTTATGGCGTAGTGCAGGCTGTGCCGGGCCCGGTGTTCTCATTCACATCTTACATTGGTGCGCTTTCAATGCGAGGTTATGGCATTGGCGGCGAAATTTTGGGGAGCGGCCTTGCTACAATTGGGATATTTTTACCCGGGACATTTTTTATATTTTTTGCCATAAAATTTTGGGATCAGCTTAAAAAATTCCGGGTTGTCAGGGCATCGATTGAAGGCATCAATGCCGCTAGTTCAGGGATGGTGATTGCGGCAGCCTTCCTGCTTTTTCAGCCGATTGAACCCGATTTCATCAATATGTTTATGATTATCGCGACATTCATTTTATTGATGTTCACAAAAATACCTCCACCATTCATTATTCTGGTTGGCCTTGCGGCAGGATTTATTCTAAAATAAACCTTAGTTCGGCCGTATTTTCTTCGACAGCCAATTCTGCTGAAATGCCCACAGGAAGCGCCAGGTTTGTGTTGATATGGCCAATCGGAAAACTAAAAGCTACCGGAAAACCGAAATCACGGACATGAGACAGAATTATCTCACTTGCAGTGATACCGAAAGGATCGTCGTCTTTCATGTCAGTGAACTGCCCGACAACCAAACCCGCCAGATCATCTAATTTCCCTGACCGTTTCAACTGCACCATCATCCTGTCGAGGTGATACAATTGCTCTCCGACATCCTCAATAAATAAAATGTTTCCCTTTGTCCTGATTTCGGAGTTTGTGCTTAAGGTATGACAAATAATGCTCAGGTTGCCGCCAATCATCCTGCCTGTTGCAATGCCCGGTTTGTTTTTCGTATCAGAATTTACATGCAAGGGTGATAATGCACCAAATACCAGTTTGCGCAACCTGTCCAGGGCAGCACGATGGAGCGAATAAAAAAATGAGGGCATTGGTCCATGAATGCTCGCCACGCCCATGTTAAAAAGGTGCGTATGCATCGCAGTGATGTCACTGAATCCACAGATCCATTTCGGGCTCTTTAAAAACTCACTGAAATCAATATTATCAATGATGCGGGTGGTGCCATATCCTCCTCGTGCCATAAAAATGGCACGTAAGTCAGGGTCATTTAGCATGATTTGCAAATCAGATGCCCGCTCTGTATCCGTGCCTGCAAATTGTCCTGATATGCTGAAGAGATGCCCTGCGGGCACTACCTCTAACCCCCAATCTTTGAGCAGCTCAATGCCTTTTATGCTGTTTTCCCTGTTGACTTTCTTGGCTGTAGCCACCACACCCACCTTGTCTCCTTGTTTTAAAAATGCCGGTATTATCATGGTATAAAAATAAAAAACCCCTGCTTTTGGCAGAGGTTTTTGCTTATGATTTTTAAATCTTTTAGTTACCCTCCTGAGGTGGTGGAGTGATGCCGAGATGCTTCAGCACTAGATCGGAAATATTGTCTTCATCTCTTGCGTACAACAGGATGTTCAATCCAACATCAGGCTGGCCGGAATTGAGAACGTGCGTGTAGCCATTGGCTTTTGCTACTGCATCAATTGCCGTTTGTATTTTATCGAATACAGGCTGCAATAATTCTGCCTGCTTTCTTTGAAGGCTCTGCTGCGCATCTTGCTGAAATTTACGGATCGAAGCGTCCAGGTTTTGCAATTCCTGTTCTTTGTCGGCCCTTACCTCAGGGATCATGTTTGGCGCTGTGCGCTGATACTCCTGATATTTTGCCTGGAAGTCCTTTGATTTGGCCTCAAGCTGAGCGCCGAGCTTCTCTTCATGTACCTTAAGCTCAGATTCAATTTCACGAGCCTCAGGCATATTGCCTAAAATAAATTCGGCATTTGTGTATCCGATTTTTAAGCCACCATCCTGCGCATTAGCTGTAGCTGCTACCGCTAAAAATGCAAGAACAAAAATCCATCTTGTTTTCATACGTTTAAAAATTAGTTAATATCCTTTTACTTAATTGTGTCATTTTCATCCCCGTAACCGAGTTCTTCCAGCACATAGTCTGTGTAATCGTGAATCGGGTCTGTATAGATCATTACCATATCCCCCGATTTATCAAACATAATGCCAAGACGGTGGGTTTTACTCACCTTTTCCGAAGCCTCAAATACAAGCTCCAAAACTGGCTTCATTAATTCCTTTTTCTTGAGAAAAAACAACCCTTCATAGCCAAACACCTGGTTGTTGTATTTCCTCACCTCTTCCTCCTTCACCTTTATTTCGGCAAGGCGTTCTTCCTTCATTTCCTGGGTCAGCAATACTTCCTCTGCCTGGAGTTCACTGTACATCCCATCTATTTGTTTGTACATCTGCTGGATCTCAGTATGCCACGTTTTGGATAGTTGCTCGATTTCTGACTGAGCCTGGTTGTATTCTGGCATTTGCGATAGTATATACTCCGTATCGATATACCCAAATTTTTGTGCCTCAGCATATTCGCCAACCCCCGCAACAAACAGCAAAAGTAAGAATAAATTTCTCATTCCTAAATCTTACCTGAATTGTTGTCCGATAGAGAAGTGGAACTGGCCACCACTTGGGCTATTGGTGCCCGGAACTGTATCAAATCCATAACCCCAGTCGATGCCTAAAAGTCCGAATGCAGGCATAAATATTCTGGCACCAAACCCGATTGATCGATAGTTATTGAATGGATCGAAGTCCTGAATAGTATGGAAATTATTGCCTGCTTCAGCAAATCCGAGTACATAAATGGTTGATGCCTGCGACATGGTTAGCGGGTATCTGAGTTCAAAAATATACTTATTGTAGGCAACGCCTCCGTTAAAACCATATTTTTCCGGTGGTAGCACACGGCCATATCCCGGTGGTGTTATTCTGTTGTCTTCGTAGCCTCTCAAGGCAATCAGGTCAAAACCCACGATCCAGTTGTTAGCGCCGGAAAGTCCGCTGCCTCCCATCTGGAATCGGTCAAAAGGCCCTGTAGGAGCATAAGAAGAGTAGGTGCCTATGAAACCCAGGTGCGCTCTGGCACTCAAAACCAGATTTCCTATGATTTGTTGATAGTAGCTCGCATCAAACATCCACTTATGATATTCAACCCATCCAAATAATTTCTCAGGCGTAACTACATCACCTTCATAATAGGAGGGTTCCCGGAAAAGTGAATAGGGTGGCGTCAGATCGATTGCCAGTGAAAGGGTGGAGCCTGTTCTTGGGTACATGGGATTATCTATGCTGTTTCTGGCTACTGTCAGGTTGTATTTAACATTTCGAGCCGTACCGGTATTAAAACCTATTTGCGTGTTTCCACTGGAGACGAAGTTATCAAATACATAATGCGTATAGGATAATGTGTTGGACATGGTAAAATAATCGTCCGGCCATTTCAGTCGCTTACCCAGGCCAACGCTCACGGTGTTCATGATCATCGAGCCAAACTCACGGCCGGTACGCCAGTCCTGATTTCTGATTACAGATCTGTTGCCACCTACAGTGAGCGAATTTGGTTTTTTCCCACCCAGCCAGGGCTCGGTAAATGTTAGGGAGTAATTCTGGAAAACGCGACCATTGGCCTGCACCCTGAGTGATAAACGCTGACCATCACCCACAGGCAAAGGCTTCCAGGCTTTGAAGTTGGTAATATTTTTTAATGAGAAGTTATTGAACACAAGACCAACCGTTCCTACAAATCCAAAAAAGCCTCCCCATCCTCCGGAAAGTTCCACCTGGTCGGAAGGCCTTTCTACAAGCGAGTATTCAATATCAACTGTTCCATCGGCCATATTTGGCATGGGGTTAATGCCGATTTGCTCAGGATCGAAGTAGCCAAGTTGGGAGAGCTCACGCTGGGTTCTTACCAATAAATTTCTTCGGAACAGATCTCCGGGAAGGGTTCTGATTTCACGAAAGACCACATGGTCGTTTGTACGATCATTTCCGGTGATGATAATTTTGTTTATCCGCGCCTGATCACCTTCATAGATCCGCATTTCAATATCGATCGAGTCGTTATTAATTCTAACTTCAACCGGAGTAGGCTGGAAAAAAAGGTAACCATAGTCCATGTAAAGCGCACTGATGTCTTCTCCGCTCGGATTGAATGTGAGCTTTTTCTGGATAAGTTCCATGTCATAAACATCGCCTTTTTTCACGCCGAGCACTCTGTTGAGTGCATCATCAGTATACACAAAGTTCCCGCTCCAGATGATGTCGCCGAAATAATACTTATGCCCTTCTTCAAGCTTGATGTTGATATTTATTTCGTTTGCGTTGGCGTCATAAATTGAGTCTGTTATGATTCGTGCATCGCGATAGCCCTTTGAATTATAGTAATCTATGAGTTTTTCCTTGTCTGCTTTGAATTCTTTTCTTTTAAACTTGGAGGTTTTGAAAAAATTTACATTTACACTTTCACCAAGATATGCTTTGATGTCATCAAGAGATGTCTCCCGGCTGCTTGTTAAAAATTGGAAGGCACTTTTTGGTGTTGTATTTTTCACCACTGCCAGCGCGTCTTTGAAAGGATCGAACCTGAGTTTTTCACTGGTCTTTTTAAATTTCGCCCGCAGTTGGTTGTCATCATAATCCTCGTTGCCGTCAAAGGAAATTCTGTTAATTCTGACTTTAGAACGCTTATCCACATGGATATTCAGTAAAACCCCATTGGTAATCAAAGAATCCCGCTGTTGCTCTATGCGCACTTTAGTATTCAGATAACCTTTGTCAATGAAGTACTGCTTTACGGTGATTTCGGCATTTTTCAACACTGCATCAGAAACGATCTTTCCTTTTATCAAATCAAGATTTTCTTTAATGTCAGAGTCTTGTGTTTTGTTTACGCCTTTCAGGTAGATTCTCGTAAGTCTGGGGCGCTCTGTGAGCTCAAGCACCAGATAGGCCTTGTCGCCTTCTACTTTGCTGATATACAGCGCGACATTACCAATGATACCTCTGTTCCAGAGTTTTGTAATGGCATTGCTTGTGGTCTGGCTGGGGATCCTGATCTTGTCACCGATTTTCAGTCCGGAGAGTGAAATGAGCGCATTTTTATCGATTGTTTCCAGTCCTACAACTTCGATATCAGCTATTTCAAACTCCCGTGGATTGGCATAGCTTAGCGCTATTTTATCATTTTCAGATGTGGATTTCGAATTATTTCCCAGACCAAGCTTTATTTGACCAAGAGCATGTTGGTTTAAAAAAGGCAGCCAAAGCAAGAGGCTGAAAATGCCCGCTGCAATTCTAAACTTTTTTCTCAATAACTTTTCCAAACCTTCTTTCTCTTTTTTGATATGCCACGATTGCTTCGTACAGGTTTTCTTTTCTGAAATCGGGCCATAATATTTCTGTAATGTACAACTCGGTATAGGCGATTTGCCAGAGCAGAAAATTACTAATCCTGAGTTCTCCGCTTGTGCGAATCAGCAACTCAGGATCAGGTATGCTTTTTGTGCAAAGATAATCCGAAAAAACTTCATTCGTGATATCTTCAGCATCTAATGTTCCTTTTTTAACATCTTTTAACAAATGTTTGACTGCCTCAATGATTTCCCACCGGCCGCTGTAGCTTAGTGCGAGAATCAGTTTCAGCCCATCATTATTTTTAGTCAGCTCTTTGCTTTCCTCCAGTTCACGCTGACAATTCTTTGGCAAGGCGGCAGCGTTCCCGATGGATAAAAGACGGATATTATTTTTTGTAAGCGTGGATGTTTCTTTTTTTATGGTTGAAACAAGCAATTCCATCAATGCGCTCACCTCGGCCTTAGGCCTCTTCCAGTTTTCTGTTGAAAATGCATACAAGGTGAGATACTTGATCCCAAGTTCAGCGCCTGCTTCGGCAGTCTGTTTGACTGCTTCAATTGCATTTCTATGCCCGAAAATTCTTTTGGCGCCCTGCCTTTTTGCCCACCTTCCATTACCGTCCATTATAACGGCAATATGTTGTGGTAAATTGTTCATGTCGATCAGGCTCTTCATTTCCTATCGTTGTCTATGAATAAAAATGGAGTGCAAAATTGGTTGTTTTTTTTTGTTTTATAAAGTTTTCATAAAACACACTTCAATAAAAGTCATAGGGGCATGGGATATCCCAGATAATGTATGAAATGGAAATGCCGATAAAGTTGTACCAATCATTGTCGTATTTGTTGCCGTACTGATAATTCTTATTGGTAATGTCACCATCTGAGTAGCCGTCGAGATGATCAAAGAAAAGTTTGCGGATGCCTACCTCGACATTGAGCATCAGGTTTGGGTTGAGCACAAATTTGAACCCTCCGCCAAAGGGTAAAGCTGCCTGCACATTGCTTGAGCCCTGCAAATCCTGATCGCCTCCAAAAAATGCAAAGCCGCTGATGCCCAGCATCAGATAAGGCGACCACCTGAATTGCAAATGTTTGGGTGATTTAAAATCAAGGAAATTATACTCCAACATGCCTCCTGCCTCAATGATCGTTGATTGAAAAGATGCAGCTCTGTTGGCACCAAAAGCATCGATGGGGTTTTTATCGCTTCCGCTTATGAGCCCTCCGGTAAGGCTTCCCCTCAAACTGAAAATATTATCCAGATTGCGCTTATAATATGCCACGATGCCGGGCTTAACATTTTCTACATGATAGCCTCTCATCAGGTCTCCGGCATAATTAAACCCGCCCAAGCCAAGCCCGAATTCATTTTTCTGGGACTGGGCCAAAAATGAGAAACAAAAAAGGAAAAGAAAAATATATACTTTCAAGTTGAGATTCTGAAGGTTAAATCAAATCAGAAACGCTTTGTCCTGATATCAGCGTGTAAAGATATAAGAAAATTTTATTGACAAGGTGGCCATGATATCATTTCTGTCCCCTCCCCTTAAACCTTCATCTGGTTCAAATCCTTTAAAAACCGTGTAACTGTTGCCATCATACTTCGATTCATACGTGAATAAAGGTTGCGAGCCAAGCACCTGTGCATCCCGGGGCTCTTCCTTCAATACTGCCACCGGCTCCATTGATCTGTCTGAAAGTGCGCGGGCAAGTTCATTGTCAAAAACACCGATATCTGCATAGCTGCTTCCGATATCATCAATGTAATCTGTAAGAAAATAGTGAAGTGTGCCTTCAATATTCATATCCATTTTGCGGTTGAGCCGAAATCTCAGGCCGCCACCAAATGGAACACCAAATTGTATCACACTATAAGGCTTGCCGTAATCAGGATGGTTCTGCCCCTCTGTTCCCAAAGGCCTTAACGCAACCCATTCTCCGGCATTTTCTAACATCTCACCGTCCATGCCTTGTGCCGGCGCTTTTGCTTTTGGCGTGCTGACAAAAAGTGTAATTCCGGAAAAGAAATACAAGTTGAAAACGCGGCGTTTGAAATATTCGAATGGATCGCGAAACACATTGACATTTGTACGCAAACTCATGCCGAGAAGGTCATTTCTGAAATGCAGATTCCGCGTGTATTTTCGTTTGGAATGCTCATAAGGATCGGCGTTGAAGTCATCGCCTGTAATTCTTCCGTATGAAACTTCTCCTGTAAAAAACAGGATTGGATTGAAATTGTAGGAGACGAATCCGGAGACACCCGGGCGGACTACTTTCAACCCATTGATAAAATAATTTTCATCGGGTGTAAGATCACCAAAGTATGCATTTGCATGGAGACCCAACCCGGCGCTGATATAGCGGGCTTCTCTGGTGGCAACGACATATCCCTTTTCAGTGGAGTGGTTTTTTCGCTTATATCGATATTCAGTGTATTGTGCTTCAGCGCAAATAACAGGAAGCATCAATAAAAAAATGATGGATGTACCGCTCACCTACTTTTTTTTATTAAGGATATATGTCATTTTAAAACTGGTTACCAGATAGGTATCGTTTGCCGAACCACCGCGTACCGCGTTTTCCTGACCATAGCCTGAATACACAAAATACCTGTTGCCATCGTACTTTGATGTGTAACTTATAATTTCCTGGTCCGGGAAATAAATATCCGATCGTCGGTCTTCGCCTGTAGTGGAGGAATATTGTTCCCGTGATCGGTCGGATATGGATTTGGCCAGATCGCCTTCCAGAGCACCAAGGTCCACGTATTCCCCACTTACATCATCGATATAATCTGTCAATAGCAACCTGTAATTAATTTCAAAATTGAAATTTAACCGGTTTGTGAGTTTGAATTCGAATCCTCCTCCAAATGGTATGGAAAATTGCACCAGGCTATAAGGCTTTTTTTCGTAATGCGGACTGAACTGCCCCTCCGTGCCGAGCGGACGTAATGCCACCCACTCGCCGGAATTCGGATAGCGCTCGTTTGTAAGCTTGAAATCGGGCACCTTGCCCTGGGGATTGTGATAAAATATGCTGATTCCGCCATTAAAGTAGATGTTGAATGCCTTACGCTCCTGGTAGTCCAGGTAATTTTTAAAGATATAAATCTGTGACATTACCGACAGGTCGATAATATCGTTTCTGAAGCTTAGATTTCTGATATACCTGCTCAGCGCTTCAGGGTCAGTTGGATCAGCGGAAACAAAATCATCCCCTGCCAGGCGACCGTAAAGCAATTCGGTCTTCAGACTCATTCTGGGGCCATATCGATAATTCAGAAATGCACTGATACCTGGTTTGATCAGACTCAGGTCGGTGCTCATAAAATTTTCAGCTGGAGCAAGGTCTCCGAAATAAGTCAGAAAGTGCAATCCGCCGCCAACGGACAGATAGCGAAGTTTTTTGAAATCTTTTTTCTTGACTCTGAATTGATCCATCCTGGAGGCATAGCTCTTCTTCTTGATCGGCGCATCTGTTTGAGCAAAAATTTGATCTGGAGCCAAAACGCAAACGAAAAAAAAAGCCGATGCCATCAGGCTGTTTTTCAAAAAATGAATTTGCTTAGTTCCTGACATCCAGTCCCCAGTTTAGTTTTTGGCGCAAGGTATTAACGAAACTGTAACCTTCAAATTTTATAAGCCGTGCGCTGAAATCACCCCGCATGACCTGAATCTTTAATCCCGTTTTAACGATATTGGATCGCGAATCAAGCGAGACCATGAAATAATTGCTTCGGCTCTCCACCTCGAGTGTTATCACGCAGGAGTTCGAAACGACCAGCGGTCGTACATTCAGGTTATGAGGACTTACTGGGGTGAGAATCAGATTGTTGGAGTGCGGCATCACAACCGGGCCGCCACAGCTCAAGGAATAACCGGTTGATCCGGTGGGAGTGGAAATGATCAGGCCATCAGCCCAATAGGAATTGAGAAAATCGCCA
Source organism: uncultured Roseivirgaceae bacterium (assembly GCA_964482185.1). Classification (GTDB taxonomy): domain Bacteria; phylum Bacteroidota; class Bacteroidia; order Cytophagales; family Cyclobacteriaceae; genus JAAUQL01. The sequence goes on along the minus strand of CAYZWN010000025.1, from coordinate 18,640 downwards.
TTGATAGAGGCGTGAACAGTAATCATGGAAGATGTATCCTGCTTCAGTACCGAAAACTCGTTAAGGCCAAAGTTTGTTCCATTAAAAATTGCCTCATCACATTGCACTTTTACCAGCATTCTTGAATCAATTTCATATTCATTTCTCTCGATCAGATCGAGGGCTTCACCGATCAATCCCTCGCTGGTGGTGGCCAGGAATCCAAGCCTACCCGTGTTTACGCCCAATATAGGCACCTGCGAATCGCCAACATGCGTAATGGTTTCAAGCAAAGTGCCATCACCACCTATGCTTATCACAAAGTCGAAGTCTTCAAAAGTTTGACCGGGCCGGTAAATTCCCGAATTTTTTGGATCCATGCCACTTGCAGTAATCTGGTCATAAAACGAATCCGACAGAACATACTCGTATTTGCGGTTATTCAGGAGGCTGAGTGCATGTTCGATAGTTGGGATGGTGCCCTGAGGAAATACTTTCCCGTGGATTGCTACCTTCATTTTCGATAAAAAGTTTAGGCCAATTTATGAAAATGATTCCGAAAGCGACTATATATTGAGGAAATTTAGCAGGTTCTGGAGGCGTTCACCCTCATTTGAAATGCCGGCGCTATTATGAAATTTGGCTACAACCCGATATTCAAACCGTTCCAGTGTTGCTATTATTGCCGACAGATCTTCCTTGTTGATCTTAAGCGTTAAAAATATCCGGTCATGTTCCAAAGAATCCTGGGTGAGAAATGAACCTAAAATTTTTGCATCATTCGACTCCACCAATCTGCTCACCTCTGCCATGGAATAGTCAATATACCGCATTGAAAGGATAATAATACCGCCTTTGCCTTGCACAGCCAGCGTATTGGCAAAAGCTCTCATTGTGTCTTCATGCCTTGAAACGCCCATAAATTCACCTTTTTCATCGATAATGGCGACCAATTCGGAGTCGTACTCCTTTGCCACCCTGATCACATCGAGCAGGTGCTGCTCTTCCCGGACATAGCAATTTTCATACAGCAACCTGAAATCACCAATCTTCCTGTCAAGATCATTGGATTCCAATATCATATCTTCTGATATAAGGCCTTTAAAAACGTAGTTCTCAATTACTGGAAGCTGGTTGGTTTTCAATTCCTCCATCCAAATGATCGCTCTCTCAGCGGTATCCGTCATTTTCAGTGCCGGTATCAATTGATTTATTAACTCCTCGGCTATCATACCATTTCTTTTTCTTCTGTAATAAACTCAGATAATATCTTATTAAACTTTTCGGGCTGTTCCATCATTGGGGCGTGGCAACATTTATCGATAAACTTAAGTGTTGAATCTGGGATCAGACGGTTAAAATCATGCGCAACCATAGGCGGGGTAATGGTATCGTTCAACCCCCAGACCAGTAAAGTTGGGACTTTGATCTCAGAAAGTTCGCCGGCCATGTTGTGTCTTTGTGCCGATTTCGCGATGGCTACGATGTTCAGACACTTGGCGATGCTTTTAGTTGTTTCAAAAATATCCTGAATATAGCCGTCAGTGATACTTTTGGGGTCGTAAAATGTGTGTTCCGCCCGTTCCTTTACATATTCGTAGCTCCCTCTTTTCGGGAATGAACCCCCCATTGCATTCTCAAACAGACCAGAACTGCCTGTTAGAATAAGTTTCCTGATTTTTTCCTGATGTTTAAGTGTATAAATCAGTGCTACATGACCGCCAAGAGAATTACCCATAAGGATGATATCATCCAGTTTTTTAAGGTTCACAAAACCTTCCAGATGATCCACCAGGGCATCCAGCCCTATTTTCCTAAAGGGGAGGTCATAGATGGGGAGCATGGGTATGTAAATCCTGAACTTATCCCTGAATTCATTGATTACAATGTCCCAATTGCTCAAAGCGCCAAACAGTCCATGTAAAAGCAGTAAAACAGGCCCTTCGCCTTCTTCAATGAATTTGAATTTTCCTTCCTCTTTAATCTCAAACGACATAATATGATAATTATTAATTTGAAAAATAATCCTAATTTAAATATATATCAATTGCAAAGCGCATTTATATTTAACCAATTATCAAGAACTGTCAGTCCATATTCAGTTAATACTGCTTCAGGATGGTATTGTAATCCGTATATGCTTAGCGTTCTGTGCCTGATAGCCATTACCTCATCGTCCAGGCTTTTTGCAATGACCATGATTTCATCAGGCAATTGATCACATATCAGCGAATGATATCGTGTGACTTCAATTTGCGGAGGCATATTTTGAAAAATAGGATCGCGCTCAAGCTGTATTTTCGAAATCTTTCCATGCATAGGTTTTTGGGCTTTTTTTATATTTCCTCCAAAATATGCAGCGAGGGCCTGGTGCCCAAGACAAATGCCCAGTATTGGGATTTTTCGGGCATATAATTCAACAATATTCATGAGATGACCTGCCTGATCAGGTACGCCCGGCCCCGGAGACAACACTACGCCTGTAAATCTGTCAGAAAAAAGTGCGCTTAAAGGTGCTGTATTTCTAAGTACTTGTTGCTCGATTCCAAGCTGTCCAAAATAATCGACGAGATTATATGTGAAGGAATCAAAATTATCAACGACCAGAATCAAGTTGCAAAATTTTCGAAGAGTTCCTTTATGGTGGAAATAAAGTCTTTGAACGACGGAAAGACAGTTCCAACGAAATTAATTGTTTGGTCAAGTATTTTGTTGGTGAATGACAGAACTTTAGAGTTCTTGAACGCACTTGTGTCGAAATCAAGATTTAATACTGAAATCACCCAGATGAAAATACTGACGGCAATGGCCCATTTTAAAACGCCGATGAATGCTCCTGCAACATTGTCAACAAAGCCGAGTGGTGTCCAGTCAATGATTTTTTTGAGAATTTTCCCGACTACATTCACAACCATTATAATGAGCACAAAAAGAACTAAGAACGCTACAAATGGCAGGAGTGTCCCAAAACCATCATAGACTTTGGACACATAATCCATTCCGATATGGAGCAATTTAAAGCCACCGTAGATTGCCAAAATAAAAGCTGCAATGGATATTAGTTCCAGAATCAGGCCTCTTTTGTAACCGAAAAAAGCTCCGACGGCAAAAAGAACCATTAAAATGATGTCGATGAAATTCAAGTTGTCAGGAAAGTAATTGTTTTACCACTTCGGAAATAGCTTTGCCATCTGCCTTTCCGGCGAGCTCTTTTGACGCCATCCCCATCACCTTGCCCATATCCTTCATCGATGAAGCGCCGGTGGAGGTGATGATATTATTTATAGCAGCAATCAATTCGTCCTGCGACATTTGCTTTGGCAGGTAACGTTTGATCACCTCAATTTCGGCTTCTTCCGTGTCAGCCAGGTCATCTCTTTTTTGTTCCCTGTACAATGTCATGCTGTCGGTGCGCTGCTTCACAGCTTTCTGCAGAATCTTGATTTCAGTATCTTCAGTCAACTGTTCTGAAGCGCCTTTTTCGGTTTGCGCTAACAGAATCATCGATTTGATTGCCCGCAAAGCCCGGAGGTCATCCTTGTTTTTCTCCAGCATTGCTTTTTTTATGTCAGCTTCTACGCGTTCTTTTAAACTCATGATTAATATCCTTATCTTGCTGCAAAGTTATTGATTTTCCCATAAAGGTATGACCAGGCTCAGTGTAAATATTAATAAAATCGCCACCCTGAGAAACGCCCGAGGGGGTAGTATGCCCGATGTGGTAAAAATGGCGATCGATTGCGAAAAATTTGGCGCAGAAGGCATTACCGTACATCCGCGGCCCGACGAACGGCACATCAGATACCAGGATGTGTTGGACTTAAAACAAGTTGTTACAACCGAATTCAATATCGAAGGCTATCCGGATGAAAGGTACATGGAGTTGGTAAAGAAAGTAATGCCTCACCAGGCGACACTGGTTCCGGATCCTCCCGATGCGATTACATCAAACGCAGGATGGGATACTGTTACCCATATGGAGTTTCTTAAGGATGTCATTTCAAGACTCAAATTGCTCGGCATCCGTACCTCCATATTTGTGGAGCCGGTTATTTCAATTATTGAAGGGGCAAAGGAAGCCGGCGCCGACCGAATTGAGCTTTATACAGAGCCATACGCTGCCAATTACCCGAAGAACAGGGAGGCGGCTATTGCAGATTTTGTAGTAGCGGCCAACAAAGCCAGGGAACTTGGGCTGGGCATCAATGCTGGTCACGATCTTAATCTGGAAAATTTACATTATCTCAAGCAGCGCATCCCGTTTCTGGATGAAGTGTCAATTGGTCATGCTCTCATTAGTGATGCATTGTACTACGGCATTGAAAACACGATTCAAATGTATAAAAGGAAACTGATCCTTATCTAAATATTTTTTTATGAATAAATCCATGACGGGTTACGGGCAAGCCCGATTCGATGATGAACATTATACCATCAGCGCTGAAATCAAGACCCTGAACAGCAAGTTTCTGGATGCAAACATCCGATTTCCCAGGGCTTTCAGCAATAAGGAAATCGAAGTAAGGAATTTGCTTGCAGACACCCTCGAGCGGGGAAAGGTGAACCTTGTTATTGAATTTCTGAATAAACAGGAAGCGACTACAAGAGTTAATATCAACAAGCCACTTTTCCTGAAGTATTACCAGATTCTGCACGAGCTTTCGGGGGAGGTCCAGTCCAAAAGCGAAGATATTTTCAGGCTTGCCATGCAGTTTCCTGAAGTAATCGAAACAATTGAAGACGACAGCAACAGAGAGCAGGAATGGCAAATGATTTTACCGGTTTTGAAAGATGCGATCCGGCAATGTGATGCATTCAGAACCAAGGAGGGCGCCACTTTAACAGAAAGCATGCGTGCCGGTGTTTCAGTTATAAACAAAAATCTTGAAGGTATCAAGGCGCTGGATGCGCAGCGAATAATCAGGATAAAGTCAAGATTGCAGAGCAATCTGATGGAGGTTGTATCAAAGGAAGAACTTGACGTAAACCGCCTGGAGCAGGAGTTGATATACTATATTGAAAAGCTTGATATTAACGAAGAGATCGTTCGTCTTGGAAGTCACATCAATTATTTCATGGAAATTCTCGATGACGCCAAATCTAATGGAAAAAAGATGAATTTTATTTCTCAGGAAATGGGCAGGGAAATCAATACCATTGGCTCCAAATCCAATGACGCCGAAATGCAAAAACTGGTAGTAAACATGAAGGAGGAATTGGAAAAGATTAAGGAGCAATTGATGAATTTATTATAAAAAAAATACCGGCTATTGGAGCCGGTATTTAAAATTTTGAAGCGCGCTCAATCGATTATGCCATGCTTGTCTCCGCGCCCTTTGATTTGAGTCTGGCGATCCGGAATGCTTTTCTTTCTTTATATCCGCAATAGTCGCACTTATAAAATTTCATAAGTTCACCTTCTTCCATTTCGGTAGGTGATTCGAGAATTTCTTCTTTTACAACCTTAAGCGTTTGGTAGTTACACTCCGGGCACTGCAGGGCTATAAGGTGTCCGGCATATTTTTCTATTTTAGTATAGCCGGTTTCTTCATCAATCCAAACGTCATAATCCACAGAAAAAACATTTTCCTCAGCCTGCATACCTTCATCCAGATACACATCTTCCTCATCCTCGCTGAGCAATTTCATGGGCTTTCCTGTTTTAGGCGAAAGCCTTGGTGAGAACCTCAACCTTTTTAGTCTCTTCTCTACATAGAATGGGTAATAAAACTTAAGAATGTTGGAAATTATTACACCTACGATCAAGCCCATCATAATTGTCACGAAGACTCTCACAAGAACCCAGATGAGCTCGCTCTCAGGTACAAGGCAGTTAATGTAGATGCCAATGGCGAATAGCAAAACCACAGAAGCGTACCAGAGATTGTTGATTTCATAGCGGTTGATGAAATCGTACCGCATTTTGAAATCTCTTTTGGTAAGAAGATTCAGAAAATGATATAGCAAAATGATGATTGCTATTCCCGCCAGACCAATGGCAACCAGTTTGCCCCATTTGTTCCACGTCTCAAGGTATAGGTATGCGTTCATATTTAAATGTTTTAAGTGATTTCTAGGTTAATGACTCTAACAACTTGAACAATAATAATTTAATGATCAATAATTTGATGCCAATTTATGACTTATTTTTTTCTTAATTGTCTTTTAAAACCACTGTTTATCCGCCAATACTTACAAAAGTAATCTATAATTTAAAAATTTCAGATTAAAGATTTTCAACAATAAATTTCGTCATCATTGTGTAAAGATGCAAGGGGGTATTTCCGCCTCTTATGCCATGGTCCCGATCCGGATAATAAAAGGAATTGAATTGTTTGTTTGAATTAATCAGGGCATTTTGTAATTCCACAGCGTTCTGAAAATGTACATTATCATCACCTGTGCCGTGAATGAGTAGAAACGCCCCTTTCAGTTTGTCGGTATGGTTTACAGGCGAATACTCGTCATATCCACCCGGATTGTCCTGCGGCCTTTGCAGGTAGCGCTCCGTGTAGATGGTGTCATAAAATCTCCAGTTGGTCACCGGCGCAACGGCGATTGCGGCTTTAAATACATCATTTCCCAGGAAAAGGCACAAGGAAGACATATATCCGCCGTAGCTCCAGCCCCATATCCCTATTCGCGATTTATCCACAAATGGCCATTCAGAGATAAATCTGGCTGACGCAATCTGATCTTCACTTTCTATTTTTCCGAGATTTTTATACGTGATGTGCTGAAAGGCCCTGCCTTTTCCTCCCGTTCCCCTGTTGTCCACGCAAACTACGATGTAACCTTTTTGAGTGAGCAAATGGTGCCACATATTAGTGTTCCAGCGGTTCATCACATTCTGGGAACCAGGCCCGCCATACACATACATCAGTACAGGGTATTGCTTATTTTCGTTAAAGTCTGCCGGTTTCATGATGTAGGCGTTGAGCGAATCACCATCTTTTAAAGGCACATAAAACAGTTCTGTTTTGGCAAAGGCATACTCTTCTGATAATGCATTGAGCTGACTATTTTCGGCCAATACTTTAATCTCTTTTCCTCCTGAACGGGTTAACACTGTTTTTTGCGGCTCGTTTAGGCCGCTGAAGGTGTAAATGTAGTTTTTAAAATCCCCGCTGAAGTCGACGGAATAATTGCCCGGGTTTTTGGTTAGTTTTTTTCTGCCGGTTCCATTCAGGTTGATGCAGAAGAGATGCCTTTCGGTTGAAGATGGTTCTGTTGAAAGATAATAGAGGAGCTTCTTCTTTTCGTCGTAGCCTTCAAACGCACTCACTTCCCAGTTTCCGGAGGTGATCTGGCGGATGAGCCGGCCTTCCAGATTGTAATGATAAAGATGTTTGTATCCGGATACCTGGCTGGAAATAATAAATGTTTTTCCATCATTGAGATAGGTCAGGTCATCTACCTGATCGATATCGATATACGTATCTGAATGCTCGGAATATACCTGCGAAAGCTTTTTGTCTTCGATGTCAAAATGGAAAATATCCAATTGATTTTGAAGGCGATTTAGTCGTGTAATGGAAACCGTATTGCCGACAGGCAGCCATTGCAACCTGGCCAGATAATCGTCTTCCTCATCATCAATCCTGATTACAAATGAATCTCCACCTCCCACATCGTAAACATGTGCGGTGACGACTGAATTTTTCTCGCCGGCCTTGGGGTATTTGAACAGGTAATCTTCGGGGTACAGCCCGTTCCACTTTTGCATATTATACACCGGAACCCGGGATTCATCAAATTTCAAATAGACGATGTGCGCTCCATCAGGAGACCAGAAAAAAACCCGGGAGAGCGAGAGTTCCTCTTCGTAAACCCAGTCGGCAAAGCCATTGATTATTTCGTTCTTTTTCCCATCAGTGGTGACCGGCGTTAAAACATTATGCACAAGATCTTTTATGTAAATGTTATTATCCCGGACAAAAGCAACCTTGTCACCCTTCGGAGAAAAGGTCGCGTAGGACTGTTTATCGCCTTCGACCAGGGATTCAAGTTTTTCTGTGGCGAGATCATATATATAATAATATGCCTTCGATGATCTCCGGTAAATCGAGGTTTTTTCAGCTGCAATCAGCACTTTGGTTTCGTCATGATTAAAACTGTAATCATCAATGACGATTGGGTTTGATCTTCCCGGCACAGTCAGATTATCGCCATGCACCAGCACATTTATTGCATCACCGGAAGTATCATGCCGGATGATATCCCTGGTTTTCCGGGACGAATCTGTTCTCAATGAGGTATAATAGTTCCCGTTGTTCATCCATTTTAACCCCCTTACGGCATTCGTGGAAAAAACCTGTTTTTGATAAATATCCTCAAGCGTGATTTGTTTTTGTCCATGAGCGCCCGAAAATATTGCCAGGGCAACAAGCAGAAAAAGTAATCTGTTTTTAACCATTTTTCTCAACACATTTAATTATTTTGTATAAAAATCCAATTTCAAAATGTCAAATAAAAAATCATTTTCTGATTTGATCAATCAGTCTGATTTACCGGTTCTGGTTGATTTTTATGCGGATTGGTGTGGGCCATGCAAAACACTCTCGCCGATTGTACAACAGGTTTCTTCAGAGTTGCATGGCCGCATAAAGGTAATCAAAGTTAATGTAGATAAAAATCAAGGCGCAGCGATGAAATATGGTATCAGAGGGGTGCCAACGCTTATTTTATTCAGAAAAGGTAAAATTCTCTGGCGTCAGTCAGGGGCAATGCCAAAAAGGGTATTAAAAGCAGAAGTTGAGAAGCGTTTAGTTTAATCCGGATTGTTCATCATAATGATCCGATGTATTGTGGCTGGTTCAATGATTGACTCCTAATGAAATTATTGGTGGCCCCGATCACGGAAAATGTGGATACCCAATTTTGAGGAAGGCACAATGATGCCAATGATCGAGCGTGTTCACGAACTGGAAACGTCACGCATTTTTTGCTCCTTGGCCTGCCCAAAAATTTACGTCCGCCTTCTCGTCATTTAAACGTTGACACGACGCCGGCTTTCCTGGTTCGCGCAGTCACGAACCAAAGGCTGAGATACATACCGGTAGTAAAAAGGTTTGCCATTCCAGGTGGAATGGTAACGCGCAAAGCCTTCGGATAGTTAATGTCGAAAAAACTGGTCATTTTGAGAGGAAACCTGCATTGCAGGGAGTGCTCTGGCTCTTTCAAGTGGTTCAGTTTTATTATTTTTTGTGTTTTGTCTCATAAAATTGTTATTTTTAACAATTAACTCATATGAATGAGCTATCTACAATTTAAAAAGGCACTAGAGCAATTCCCGGTATTTTCTGTTCAGGATATCCGAAAGCGATTTATCGGTTTTGATAACAGGCGACTCGTGGAATGGCAGGAAAAGGATTATATCATTAAACTGAGGAGAGGTTATTATTGCTTCAAAGAAGGAGAAAAGGGAGAAGGGTTTCTTTATTTTAGCGCCAATAAATTGTATTCGCCATCCTACATATCCTTAGAGCGTGCCTTGTCATATTACAATTTGATACCGGAAGGTGTATTTACAGTGGTTTCGCTTACTACAAGGAATACAACAGCATTTAACACCCCCCTCGGAAGTTTTAGTTATCGGAATGTAAAAGCGTCACTGTTTTTTGGATATAGGCTTTTAAACATCCAGGGTCAAATTATCAAAATGGCTGAGCCTGAGAAATCATTGCTGGATTATTTGTATCTCAATAAAATCGATACAACAGAAATGCTGAAGAGCATAAGATTAAATGAGTCTCAACTTAAAGATCTGGTGGATTTTAATAAACTGCATCAGTACGCCGCCGTATTTGGTTCTAAAATATTGAAGCGGCGAATACAACTGTTAAAAATGACGATCCATGCTTAGCCTGAGGGAAATTAAAACGTTTTATCCTGAATCATTGCATTCATTCGAAAGATTTATACTGAGAGAATACCTGCAATATAAAATTCTGGAAATCATCTTCGAAAGCACTTTTGCAACTAAGTTGGCATTTCTGGGAGGTACATGTCTGAGGATTATCTATGGCAATAGCAGGTTTTCTGAGGACATTGATTTCGACAATTTTCACTTATCGGAGGAGGATTTTACAGACATTTCCTTAATTGTGAAGTCAGAATTGGAAAAATTAGGTTATAAAACAGAGATACGCAACGTGATGAAGGGAGCATATCATTGTTATATCCGGTTTCCCGAATTACTGTATCAGCAAGGTTTATCTGGTCATAAGTTAGAAAGGATATTAATTCAGTTGGATACAGAAGCACATGACTTTAGTTATCAGCCAAATATGCCAATTGTTAATAAATTTGATGTCTTCACTCAAATTTTCTCGACACCTGAAGACTTGCTGCTTGCACAAAAATTTTATGCCATTATCAACCGGAAGCGAAACAAAGGTCGGGATTTCTTTGATATCTCATTTTTACTTAGCAGAGGCATAAAGCCAAACTATGAATACCTGAACTTCAAACTTGGCATCCAGAGTTCCGATGATCTACGCAAACAAATACTTGAAAAATGTGCCTGCCTCGATATGAAAGAAATGGCAAAAGATGTTGAACCATTTTTGTTTGCCCCGAAGGATATGAAAAAAGTTCTGCTGTTTCCAGAATTAATTAAACAGGCCGTCCTCTGATAAATGTTTAAGTCCGCATACCAAAAAACGCTCAGAATAAGTCCTTTAGATAAAAATTTATAACAGGGTCATTCATTTGAGGTTGTCGTTGCCATAAATGATGTTTTTATCAACCGTCGAAATCCTACAAGAAGACTGAATAAATAAATAACTCAAGTTTCGAAACTATAATATAATATTGATATTCAAGCATTTATCATAGTCTAAAATTTGCATTGCGTTGATTTTAAACCATAATAAAATTCCATTTTGCTATTTATCAATTTGCGACGATAGCGTCTTCTTTGCCTTTTTGCGGTTTTATTTTTTTACCGCAAGGGTCACAAAGGTAAACACAAAGAGTACAAGGTTTTAATCAATTGAATTATAGGTAGTTAATATGTTTTTATTTATCTGCGAAACTTGAGTAAATAATCATATCAAATATCTTAAATTTTCATCAATCTCAATTTGCTCAAACTTATGCAACTATGCCTTTGCGGAGGCTTCCCAAATCGCGCATGGTTACCCGGAAGATAAATCTGCGATTTGTGCCCAAGGAAAAAAGCAGCGTTTTTCATACGGTTTAGGAAAGATGAGGTAAAGATTACCGCAATGTATAAAACACGATATCAGGAGGAGCCACAGGTTATGAGCTTTTCAACTATTTCAAGGATTGATGTTTTTACCAGATCTGTACACAATTGGTTATGAACCAGCTACTTTTCGGGCGAATTTCCGGACGGCCTGATAGCTCAAGACACGTTGCTCAAAAACGCTCATGTGGGCACTTTCAGGTATAAACTCTGCGTGGTCTTTCGGCAGCCATGTTGCAATTTCCTTGCTTTTTTCTAACGGCACATTTTGATCAAACTCTCCGGCAATGAGAAAAATGCGGTCGGCATATCGCTCCAACAAATCCGTGCTGTCGGGCCGGTCGCGCATGGCAGCGGCGTAGTGCATCACAGCTGCCGGGCTGATTGACGAACCTGCTTTGGTAATTTGATCAATGACAAGCTGATATTGGGAAGCGGTAGGCGGGTAAAACAGCGAAGGGACGAAGGTTTTTAGAAATGGCTCTACTCCATATTCTTCTATGAATCCGATCAATTTGTTTCTGTTTTCTTTTTTATCGTCAGAATCGCCAAAGGCTGATGAATTGAATAACACTATGGACTTTGCAAAGTCCGGGAAATTCCTCAGTACCTCCAGGGCAATATAACCACCAAGCGAGTGTCCGACAACCAAACATGATTTAATCTCCATCTCTCGCAGCCATTCTACAAGCGTTTTACCAATTTGGTCAAGGGTAAAAGGTTTTTCCGGCAAAGGACTTTTTCCGAATCCGGGTAAATCAGGGCAGATGATTCTGAATTCGTCAGACAGTTTGTGGCTTATGCCTTCCCAGATTTTATTTGATTCGCAATAGCCGTGAATGAATACAATGGGGAATCCGCTACCGGACTCAAAAAAATTTATTTGTTGCATTGTTTAAATAGCTGCTACCTGTTTTTCCAATAGCCTGTAAACTGCTGATTTGATGCTTTCAATATCATACCCACATTCCTTATGTAGCTGTTCGGGCTCACCGTGTTCTACCACCCTGTCAGGAATACCCAGGCGCGAAACTGATGCATGATATCCATGATCACTCATAAATTCAATGACTGCAGAGCCAAAACCTCCCGGCAAACATCCGTCTTCGATGGTAACTACTTTGTTGAATTTACCAAATACCTCGTGGAGCAAAGCCTCGTCTATTGGTTTCACAAATCGCATGTCATAGTGTGCTGCCGAAATGCCTTCCTCAGCCAGATCATTACAAGCAGATATCACTTCGTTGCCCAATGGGCCTAATGATAAAATAGCTACTTCCTCTCCATCGCGAATCAATCTTCCTGTACCGATTGCAATTTCATCGAATGGTGTATGCCAGTTCTGCAACACACCCTCACCTCTGGGGTATCGGATTGTAAATGGCCCTTTATCGGGCAACTGTGCAGTGAACATCAGATTTCTCAATTCGGCCTCATTCATGGGCGAAGCCACAATCATATTAGGCACGCACCGCATATAGGCAATATCATAAGCACCGTGGTGCGTTGGGCCGTCAGCGCCAACCAATCCTGCCCTGTCCAGACAGAACACAACAGGTAGCTTTTGAAGAGCAACATCGTGAATAACCTGATCATAAGCCCGTTGCATGAAGGTGGAATATATATTGCAAAAAGGGATAAGACCGTTTGAGGCCAGACCGGCAGAAAATGTGACGGCATGCTGCTCGGCAATTCCGACATCAAATGCTCTTTCGGGCATTTCTTTCATCATGATATTCATCGACGAACCGGAAGGCATCGCGGGTGTGACACCCATTATTTTATCATTTTGCCTGGCAAGTTCCACAAGTGTTTCACCAAAAACATTCTGGTATTTTGGCGGCTGTGGCGCGTCATAATCCCTGGTTCTGATTACTCCGGTCAGCTTATCGAACTTTCCGGGAGCGTGCCACTTTGTTTGGTCTTTTTCGGCTAATGCGTAGCCCTTCCCCTTGGTTGTGATGCAATGTAGAATTTTCGGTCCCGGAATATCTTTCAAATCATTAAGCACATGCACCAGGTGATCCACATCATGACCATCGACAGGTCCGAAATATCTTAAATTGAGTGATTCGAAAAGGTTGCTTTGCTGCAGGAGTACCGACTTAAGTGTACTGTCTAATTTGGATGCTATTTCCTGAGCGCTCTTTCCAAATTTACTCATTTTACCCAGGATCTTCCAGATATCATTTTTTACACGATTGTATGTATGAGAAGTGGTGATATCAGTCAGATAATCTCTCAGCGCACCTACATTGGGGTCGATCGACATACAATTGTCGTTGAGTATGATGAGCAGGTTGGAGTTTGATACACCCGCGTGATTCATCGCTTCGAATGCCAGACCTCCTGTCAATGCCCCATCTCCAATTACGGCAATGTGTTGTCTGTCTTTCTCCTGTTTGTAAGATGAAGCGATTGCCATGCCCAGCCCGGCTGAAATGGAGGTGGAAGAGTGCCCAACTCCAAAAGCATCGTATTTGCTTTCGGATATTTTGGGAAATCCGGACAATCCTTTATAAGTTCTGTTGGTGTAGAAATCATCCCGCCTTCCTGTAAGAATTTTGTGTCCGTATGCCTGATGACCCACATCCCAGACAAGCTTATCGTCCGGAGTATTAAATACATAATGCAGGGCTACGGTTAATTCGACAACACCCAGGCTTGCACCAAAGTGGCCGCCATAAACCGACACGTTGTCAATAATAAATTGTCTTAAATCATCACAAAGTTGGGTGAGATGTTGTTGGTCCAGCTTTTTGATATCCTCAGGGGAATCGATGTTAGCCAGGAGTTTGCCAGGGTGAATCAACATGCCATAATTTGTTTAACTTTTTATCTGAACAATTAAACATCCAAAATGTTTCAGACCGTTTTAAATGTTTTTGGATAAAAGTTTTATGAAGCGCAAAATTACATTAAATTTTCCTGAATGATGCATTTCGAGTTTAATATAAATATCTTTGAGACAGAATAAAAGTATCGTCATTTCTGGTTATCAATAATCCCCGGAGTTTTGAGTTTTGAAGTAAAAATCCCGCTTTTTGAAGGCCCTTTCGATTTGTTACTCTTTTTTATCGAAAGGGATGAGCTTGATATTTACGATATTCCCATATCCCAGATCACAGACAATTTTCTTGAATACCTCAAAGAGCTTGAAAAGCTCAATCTCGAAGTGGCCAGTGAGTTTATTCTTGTTGCCGCCAAGCTGATGAGAATTAAAGCAAAGATGCTATTGCCCAGGCCTCAACTGGACGAGGAGGGCAATGAAATTGATCCGCGCGATGAACTGGTAAAACACCTGCTCGAGTATAAGAAATATAAATCCATACTTGGTGAACTGGCCGAAATGGAATCTGATATGCTTCTGAAGGAAAAGCGAGGCAATGTTTCCAGGGAGCTCAAAAAGCTATCCGAGACAGTCCATGTTGAGAGTGAGCTCCAGGACATCGATTTGTACAAATTACTGAAAGTTTACCAGAAAGTAATCCGAAGATTTGAGTTGGAATCTGAAAGGCCGGTGCATAAGGTGATCCAGTATCCTTATACCATATCTGATCAAAGGGATTTTGTACTTGGTAAAGTGCTGGAGAAAAGGCGACTTTCATTTACTCAAATTATCGAATATAATGCCGAAAAGATTGCTGTGATTTACAATTTCCTGGCTATTCTGGAATTGCTTCAACTGTCGCAGATCACCATTCATATTGGCGAAGGTTACAACAACTTTTGGCTGGAGCCAACCGAAACAGCCCTTGTTGACTAGATGGATCTGAATACTAAAAAAATTCTCAAAACCCTGAACCCGCGAAAAGCCTGGGTACCCATTGTGTTTGGGATCGGTATTGTCGTTTTTCTTTTTATGAATGATCCGGAGATGAGCGTGTCAAAACTCCAGCTCGTTTTTGATGCCTCCATCATACCCGTTTTGCTTGCCTTGATTGTTTTTTTTGCCAGATTCGCCGGGTATATTTTCAGAATAAGAAGTATCACCAACAACCAGCTATCATGGAAAAGCAGCATGTATGTGATCATTTTGTGGGAGTTTGCTTCTGCTGTAACCCCATCAGTGGTAGGTGGCACAGCGGTAGCTGTTTTCATTCTGTGGAAGGAGGGGATCAAACCCGGGAAGGCCTTGGGTTATGTACTCCTGACGGCGATTTTTGATAACCTGTTTTTTGTGTTGGCAGCCCCTGTGACCCTGTTTCTAGGCATGAAAAATATTTTTCCCAGTACCGGCTCAGCCAATGTGGTAGAGGACAGTCTGGGCTTGCTTTTCTTCATCAGCTACGGACTGATTGCAACATACACCCTTATCATGGCATTTGCATTGCTCATCAACCCAAGAGGATTTAAGTGGCTGCTGATCAAAATCACATCTTTAAAATTTCTGCGCAGATGGCGATACGCTGCCTATGAACGCGGAACTGAAATGATAATGGCTTCAGAACAGCTCAAGGGCATGGGCAAAAAATTCTGGATCAACCTGTCTTTATCCACCATTTTTATCTGGTCTTCGCGATATCTGATGCTAAATTTTCTAATGTCAGCTTTTGGACGTTTTTCACTGAGTGATCATGTCTTGATTTTTGGGAAGCAGATTATACTCTGGATTGTCATGCTGATTTCGCCGACACCGGGTAGCAGTGGCACTGCAGAGGCGTTTTTCCCATCTTTTTTCAAAGTGCATCTCGGCGATTACACGATCATCGTGAATGTGCTCTGGCGGCTATTCACCTATTATCCTTACTTGTTTTTAGGTGTTTTCTTTCTGCCAAGATGGATCAATCAGGTATTCTTTTTATCAAAAAAGAATCCCGGCAGTCAGGTGCCTTAAAACACTGAAAGCCGGGAAAAGAAATGTTTAGCGAGCACTAAAATTTTTCCAGATCGGAAAAAAAGAAATTGCCTTCTATCTGCGCATTTTCATCCGAATCCGAGCCATGAACGGCATTGGACTCAAGCGATCTTGCGTATAATTTCCGGACAGTACCCTCAGCTGCCTCTGCAGGATTGGTAGCGCCAATCAGTTTTCTGAAATCCGCAACCGCGTTGTCCTTTTCCAGTATCGCGGCAATGATGTGACCAGATGACATATAAGCACAAAGACTGCCATAAAACGGACGCTCTTTGTGAACGGCATAAAACTGCCCTGCGCGTTCGCCGGTAAGTTTTACCATTTTCATCGCGACAATTCTGAAGCCGGCTTCTTCTATCATTTTTAGTATTGCACCACTATAGCCATCCGCTACTGCATCCGGCTTTATCATCGTAAATGTTCTGTTTGTAACCATCGTCTTTTTTTTATCGATTTGTTGCAAAAATAGAATAAACATCATGAAGCACATAAACATTAACTGAAAATGTGCCGACAAATACCCTGAACGCGACCTAACTCTTTCACACCATCTGCTTTTGGATTTAAAATTCTATGCATTGAGGTGCCCGATTACATAAAAAAAGTTTGTCCGGTGAAAGAAAGGATAAGCTTTTTTTACTATATAGCTTTTTATAATTTCGGCTTCGATTCAATTTCCCTGTACTTTATGGAACTTTTATCCCTTGTCATTGCTTTTGTCCTTGGTTTTTTAATGCGCGCCATGGGATTTCCGCCTATGCTGGGATATCTTGTTGCCGGATTTGTTCTTAATTTTATAGGTGTTGAAGACTCAGCTCCCCTGGAATCCATAGCAAACCTGGGAATTCTATTACTGCTCTTTACAATCGGGCTCAAGCTGAATATCCGGAGTTTATTCCGGAAACATGTACTTCAGGGTGGGGTGGGGCATATGCTGCTTTCGGTTACTATTTTTAGTTTATTGCTGTTTGGTCTCAGGTTTGTCGGCATGACCGCATTTGATGAACTTACAGGAGGAGCCATACTGCTTATCTCATTTGCGCTGAGTTTTTCAAGTACAGTATTCGCTGTCAAAGTGTTGGAAGACAATGGGGAGATGCAAAGTCTTATGGGCAAAACCTCTATTGCCATTCTGATCATTCAGGATATTCTGGCAGTTATTTTTATTACCGCTTCAAAGGGGGCGTTTCCTTCGGTTTTTGCCCTGGGATTGCTCGGTTTTCCTTTCCTGCGTAAGCCGCTTTTGTGGCTGATGAACCAGTCTGGTCATGGTGAAATGATGGTTCTTTTTGGGTTTATTCTCGCGCTGAGTACGGCCAACCTGTTTGAAATGGTCGGCCTTAAGCCCGATCTCGGAGCATTGGCTGCCGGACTGGTCGTGGCGAACAGTAAAAAATCTGAGGAGTTGGCCAAGACATTGCTGAATTTCAAAGAATTTTTTCTAATTGCCTTCTTTCTGCGTATAGGCCTGATTGCCGACCCCGAATGGTGGATGCTGAGTATTGCACTGATCTTTATTCTGTTGTTGCCGATCAAGAGTTTTCTGTATTTCTGGATATTGGCGAAGTTTAATCTTCGCGCAAGGACTTCCTTCTGGATCTCGCTCACCTTGTCCAATTACAGCGAATTTGGCCTGATTGTAAGTGCAGTGGCAGCATCGTCCGGATTAGTAGACGAAAAATGGCTTGTCATATTTGTGATAACGGTTACGATGTCGTTTCTGATATCATCGCCCCTCAATTCAAAACTGTATTTTGCAATGTTTGAGCGCTACCTGATGAAGTTTGAAGGCAAAAAACGCCTGGCTGATGACCGGCCAATTGAAACCGGCGGAGCGGAAATCCTGATCTTTGGAATGGGTAAGCTCGGTACCATGACTTATGATTATATGTCTTCAAAATATGGCAAGCATGTACTTGGGCTCGATGCCGATTACAACACAGTAATCGCACACAGGCGTATGCGCAGGAATGTAATCATCGGCGATGCAACCGACTCCGGATTCTGGGAAAATCTTCAACCCGGTAATGTATCGATCGTGTTGCTTTGCATGAACAGTTTTCCGGCAAATAAAAATGCCGCTACCCGCCTGCACCATAGCCACTTTTCAGGAAAAATTGCCGCTGTAGCGCGATTTGACGACGACAAGAAAGAGCTGGAGGGGCTGGGCGTGGCCTCCGTGTTCAATCTGTATGAAGAAGCGGGCATTGGTTTCGCGGAGCATGTTTGCGATGTGATGCGGCCGCACTTTGAGAATGATGAAAGTTAATCAGTTTCGGCTTGTGTGCTTTTTATTTTTTATATAGCACCAAAGAGCAAAAACAATTAATAAAAACCAAACTTCAATGCCAGGCGGTTAACAATCCTTCTAAATATTGAAAATTCGGCAATTAGGATATATTATTTAGACACCTGTATTTGATTATTGAACATCAAGATAATCAGTATTTTACTGATAGGCGCTTACTAATTGATCAGGAATATCCCGCTCGTTTCACTTATAAAAATTCCTTTTAAAATCATGGAATTCCGGCTGTTTGAGCAGTATTCTTTTAATGAATCCTTTTAGAAATCCCAACCCGTAGCCGGAG
>CAYZWN010000024.1:0-34945 GCA_964482185.1 uncultured Roseivirgaceae bacterium | reverse complement strand
AAGGAAGCGCTGCTTACATCAATCTCTATAATTATGAAAGCAGAAGACAAACAGACTGGCTGGTCAGTCCCCTGCTTGATTTTTCAGAAGCTTTTGAAGCGAGCCTTAAATTCAGAACCTCTTACGCGAAGCATGGCGGATTCAATGATCAACTCCAGGTGATGCTGGCTGAAGGTTGCGATGGTTATTTTAACACAAACCTCAGAACATACAACAGCGACGAACTTGCCGTAACCAATTCAGGTTCTTTTTGGGCGCCGGCCAGCCGCAACGACTGGAAAGAACAATCACTTTCCCTGGATCAGCTCGCGGGAAAAAAGGATTTGCGTATTGCATTCAGGACGACCAATGATTTCGGAAACAACCTGTATCTGGACGATATTGAATTTTTCACTACTTCGGCAGATAAGCTGGTGACAGTAGCTCAAAATAGCTTTACACTCTATCCAAATCCCTCATTTGATGGTACATTTCAGTTGGCCTTCAATACGAGTCGGAGGCAGCAGGTCATTGTGCAGATTTATGATCAGCTTGGGAAAATTGTAAGCCATGAGGAGTACGAAAACACCCTCAATCAGACCTATTATTACGACTTATTTCACCTTGCGCCGGGAATTTATTACATCAACGCCAGGGGTGAAGATTTTGCGAGGACTAAAAAATTACTCATTTCCCGTTAACTTCATATTTACTATTTGGTAATTTAGCCCACTGATCATTGAACGTATTTAATTCAATTTAAAATGACAATAAAAAGGAAGGTTGCTATTCTTTTTGGCGGAAGGTCCGTTGAGCACGAAATATCCATCCGTTCGGCAGCCAATGTAGCCAACCATATCGACCGCAACCTGTATGATTTGCTCTTGCTGGGGATTGATAAAAATGGTACCTGGTATTTGAAAGAAAATGTTGATGATGACATCTCGCAAGGTCATCCGGTATCGATAAGTCTGAACACACAATTACCTTCTATTATTGATTTGCAAACAGGAGTTAAAACAGAGATTGATGTCGCATTTCCGGTTTTGCATGGCACCGATGGTGAAGATGGAAGTGTTCAGGGTTTATTCAAAACACTGGATATTCCTGTGGTGGGTTCAGGCGTGCTGGGTTCTTCGCTTTCTATGGATAAAATCATTTCAAAAAAAGTAATGAAGGAGTGCGGCATACCTGTTGCCAGATATCTCGAATTCCGAAAATCAGAAAAACATACAATTTTATTTTCGGCAGTTGTGAAGGATTTAGGATTACCATTTATGATTAAATCTGCGTCACTTGGTTCTTCGGTAGGTGTTTCTATGGTAAAATCTGAGTCCGATTTTGAGAAGGCGCTGGATGAGAGTTTCAAATATGATGATCAGGTGATTATAGAACAATACATCAAGGGCAGGGAACTTGAGTGTGCCGTTATAGGAAACGGATCAGGGATAAGGGCATCTTTCCCCGGAGAAATTATCATGATGAAACCGTATGATTTTTATACCTACACAGCGAAATATCTGGATGAGGATGCCATTGCCATCAAGTTGCCGGCAGAAATAGATGAAGGAACTACCCAAAAGGTCAGACGCATTTCAATGGACGCGTACAAAGCTTGCAGGTGTGAAGATTTCGCCCGTGTTGATCTGTTTCTCAAAGAGGATGGTGAAGTACTGGTAAATGAGATTAATACTATCCCTGGTTTTACCAGCGCCAGTATGTTTCCTATGATGTGGCAACAAATGGGGATGACCTATACGGAATTGATTACGGAATTGATTACAATGTGCCTGAATCGTCACAAGGATGCCAAAAGTAATGAAACACATTACTCGGTAGTGAACTAGGCGCCTTGGGACTATTGAATTACTTAAAAAATTTAAACAGAAGAAAATAAACGAATCTATTTTTAGTTGATTAAAAATATATGTTTGATAAACTACTCACTATCCTCAAAGGCAATTCGCTCAAGACATTTATAATACACCTTGTTTTGATGTTGATCGTAATTACGGGCCTTGTTATCACTTTTTTTTATGCGTACCTGCCCTCTGCTACCAGGCATGGGGAAACTATAACCGTACCAAATCTCAAAGGCATGTCGCTTTTGGAAATGGATGAATTCCTTAAAAAGAGAAATTTAAATTATGAGGTATATGATTCACTGTATGATCAGAAATATCCTCCGCTATCCATATACACTCAGTATCCTTTGCCTGGTTCCTATGTGAAGGAGAACAGAAAAATTTATCTGACAGTCACAAAAACTTCGCCGGATGCGACCAGTATGCCAAACCTGATTGACGGATCGTTAAAAAATGCCGAGTTGTTTCTGGAGAATTACGGGCTTAGAAGAGGAAAAATCACTTATGTGCCCTTCCTCGGTTCCAATGTAGTGCTTGAGCAATGGTTTAACGGCAAACCAATTGAACCTGGTGCAATAATTCAGAAGGGCTCAATGATTGACCTCGTAGTCGGGGACGGCCTTGGACAACGTGTATTCAACGTTCCGAGGTTTATCGGTTTGCCAATAGATGAGGCTGATTTTTCAATAAGGGCAAGTGGCTTAAATACTGGTAGCGTAATTATCAATGTGATTGATTCATCGCTGATGTCGGAACTGATAGAGTTTGCCAGGGAAATTGAGATCGACACAGCCGCAATTATTGAGTCGGGCTATGTGTTCAGACAGCGCCCGGAAATAGGAGCAGAAATCAGACTCGGAGAGCAGGTAGATCTTTGGGTTGTGAGTTTAAGTGAGGAAGATTCACTCATTGTTCTGGAAAGCTGGACAAATAAGCTTTATACCCCACCCGTGGAAGAAAGTTCGGATGCGCAATAAAAAATGTTTCATAGTTATTTTTTGCTTTATCTTGTTTTTTGGCCCCGAGGCCAGGAGCCAGATTTCTTTCAGGCCTCTTTCAGAATCAGTACACTACCGGAGTTCAGATGCCCGCGTTGCGTCGTCAGTCCGCGATAGCACAAGGATAGCACTCCCTTTTTGGGATGATTTTTCCCGAACAAACTATCTACCTGATACCTCTCATTGGTTCATTGATCCCGGAACGACTATCATCTCATCATCTCAGGCCATCAATCCTCCTACAATCAATGTAGCCACTTTTGACGGGTGGAATAATATGGGCGTGCCATATAGCAGCAATAGCCTGGATCAGGGCGCCGGAGATAGCCTGGTAAGCAGGTATATCAATATGAGTAAAATTAACCCGGCACTATATCCGACCTGTTATATAAGCTTTTTCTGGCAAAAGCAGGGCAGAGGTGAAATGCCGGATGATATTGACTCCATTCGACTTCAGGTGATTGATGCTGAGAAAAACTGGAAAACCATTTGGAGTAAAAACGGCGCAGAGCCGCAGGAAACTGATAAATTTTATCAGGAGATACTTCAGATCAGTGATCCGACATACTTTCATGAATATTTTCAATTTCGATTTCAGTCATTCGGCAGGTTATCAGGGGGGTTTGATACCTGGAATATCGATTATGTTTACCTGAATATAAATCGAAATGCAGGTGATACAGCTTATGAAGATCGCGCCATGGCATCACCACCCTCTTCCTGGATCAGCACCTATTACGCCATGCCCTATGATCATTTTTTGATCAATCTGGAATCATCACTACAGCCGACTACGGCACAAATCAGCAACCTGGACAGCCAGGTGCAGCCGGTTGAATTTTTTGCGCAGATCAGGGACAGCACCACGATATATGATGAAATGAATCAGGGAACGCCAATCAACCTCGCACCGAAATCTATTGTTGAGGTTGTTTCAGAGGCTATAAATCCGGGTGCATTCGATCCGGAGGCAGACACACTTTCGCTTATGCTCCAGACAAAGGTTTTCATCAACTCGGGGGACTCTGCAAATTGGCTCAACAAGTACGATTTACGTGTCAACGATACAACATATAACGAGATCGTTCTGGATAAGGATCTGGCCTATGATGATGGCACAGCAGAATGGGCGGCCGGTCTGTCACAGCGATCTGCCATGCTGGCCTATCGTTTTATTATCCCAAAACCTGATGTCATCACTTCAGTGAAATATTACTTTCCCGAGTTTGTACCTTCTTCAGCAGGCAAATCATTTACCCTTATCATATGGGATGATATTTTTAAGTACCGGGAAGGGCGACAACTCACAGAGCAGCACATCGTACAGCAGTCAACCAGACTAAACGAGTTTACTCAATATACCCTTGGCCGACCTGTGGCCGTGCTGGATACTTTTTATGTCGGCTACGAACAGTCGATTCCGGATTTTTTTGCAGTTGGCTTAGATAAAAGCGGCTTGCTTAAGGCGGGCAATATTTTCATCAATCTTGATGGTGTCTGGGAACAGGCAAATACAGTGGAAGGAAACCTCATGATTCGGCCGGTCTTTGGGTTTGAAGCAGCGGTTGGTTTGGAGGAGGAATTGTTCAGGGATATTAAAATATATCCAAACCCGACAAACGGCAGGTTCATTATTCATGGAACTATTGATGAAGCGGTTGTATTTGATGTGTTGGGTAATGAAATCCTGAGGTTAAACGATTCATATCCTGAGAGAGAGGTAATCCTTTCCTCCGGTAAAGGACTTTATCTTTTGAAAATCAGAAAGGAAGGTAAGTATAAAACGTTTAAGCTTGTAATTCAGTAATAATCATTTTTACTTTGCGCATTCTTTTTAAAAAGATCAAATTTATTCGGTTACCTTTGCGCCAGCATGCTTTGCCTGCAATTTTTACTACAAGTTTTTTTAACAAAAATCATCATTTATGGGATCGATAATACCCGGAATTACTGCGGTAGGAGGCTATGTTCCTGATTATATACTTACCAACCAGGAGTTGGAAAAAATGGTTGAAACCAACGACGAATGGATCACCTCCAGAACAGGAATAAAAGAGCGCCGGATCCTCAAAGGTGATCAGCAAGGCACGTCGGTTATGGCAGTAAAAGTGCTTCAGCAATTGCTTGAAAGAAGCAACACAAAACCCGAAGAGCTTGACGGGCTGATCATGGCCACCATTACTCCTGATTACTTTTTTCCGACCACCGCCAATTTGGTGGCTACCGAAGTTGGCGCTAAAAATGCCTTCAGCTTTGATATGGCTGCAGCATGTTCAGGTTTTGTTTTTGCTTTGGAGACCGGCGCCAACTATATCAGATCGGGAAGGTATAAAAAGATAGCC
Organism: uncultured Roseivirgaceae bacterium; assembly: GCA_964482185.1. Classification (GTDB taxonomy): domain Bacteria; phylum Bacteroidota; class Bacteroidia; order Cytophagales; family Cyclobacteriaceae; genus JAAUQL01. The sequence continues at coordinate 29,761 of CAYZWN010000024.1, read as the reverse complement.
GTGATTGGCGCAGACAAGATGTCCGGCATTACAGACTACACTGATCGCAACTCGTGTATTCTTTTTGGTGATGGAGCAGCAGGTGTCATGCTTGAGCCAAACACGGAAGGTCTTGGGATTTATGACAGCATTATGCGCAGCGATGCGGTGGGCAAAGAATTGATTTATCTGAAAGGCGGAGGATCAGTAAATCCGCCAACGCATGAAACAGTAGACAAGGGTTTACACAATTTCTATCAGGATGGTAAGAGTGTTTTCAAATATGCCGTAACCTCTATGGCCGATGTATCGGCTGAAATTATGGAGCGAAATAATCTGACCGGCGACGACATCGCATTCCTGGTTCCGCACCAGGCGAACAAAAGAATTATTGACGCTACAGCCAACAGAATGGGTGTTGGGCCCGAAAAAGTAATGCTTAATATTCAGAAGTACGGAAATACTACCGCGGCCACCATTCCCTTGTGCCTTTATGATTATGAAAAGCAACTGAAGAAAGGAGATAACCTGATTTTGGCATCATTCGGCGGCGGTTTTACATGGGGATCGGTTTATCTTAAATGGGCATACTAGACAGGCCTTGCTTTCTGGGAAAATGCTGTTTTTTTAAGTAATCAAAATGCAGGTCGACCGGATTGCCAATCACGATGATCCGAACAAATTCATACGATTTAGCCCTTGATCCACTATATTTATTAAAAGCTAAAAGCAACTAATTCTAAACTCAGGATTAGTTGTGGAGAAATGACCTGATATTTTCCACTACAATATCCACCAGCCTGATTCTCGCCTCAATACTCGCCCAGGCATTATGCGGACTTAAAACGAGTCGATGGGGAAATTTTACAGATAGTAAAGGATTGTTTGGCTGAATTGGTTCAGATTCAAACACATCAATACATGCCCCTGAAATCACTTCGTTATCAATAGCTGCTGCTATTGCTTCTTCGTCCACAATGCCACCGCGTCCCACATTAATCAGTATGGCATTGGGTTTCATTTTTGAAAGCGCGGTTTTGTCGATCAGATTTCTGGTATGTTCATTGAGTGGTGCATGAATGCTCACGACATCTGATTCCCTTAGCAGTTCTTCCAGATCGACTGAAGGATATGCCTGCGCGGTATTTTTGCCGGAGGTTGAGAAGTATTTAATCCCGGCTCCAAAACTTTCTGCAATAGCAGCGACTGTTCTGCCGATACTGCCCATACCGATGATACCATATTGCTTTCCCGGTAGCTCAAAGATTGTGGGGCCGTAATGGGTGAAGATTTCACTTTTAGAATAAGCGCCGCATTTTACATACTCATCGTAATACTTTACCTGATTGGTGAGTTGCAACAGCATGGCGAAGGTATGCTGCGCCACACTTGCAGAACTATATCCTGCAGCATTTTTAACCTGAATGCCTTTTTTTTCGGCGGCCTCCAGGTCAACATTGTTGGTGCCGGTAGCGCTGATGCAAATAAGCTTAAGGTTCGGACAATGGTTCATAACAGCAGCATCAATCACTACCTTATTGGTAATTGCGATGTCGGCCTCCTTAATACGACTTGCGGTATCTTCAGGAAGTGTAGATTCATAGGAAATAACCTCTCCAAATGCTTCAAGCCTGGAAAGGTTTGGTACTGCGCCAAGCGTTTTGGCATCGAGGAGTACAATTTTCATTGGAACGGGTTGAATTAAAATCAATTTCCAAAAGTAATCAACCCTCACTTATTAAGAAAGTGGAAATGCAGCGTGAAGTCATTTTGGTCACTTGTCATTAGTATTCCTGAGCCCTCATGAAATAGGTTGACAGGTTCCATGCCCAAAACCCAAAACTTAAGCATCAAAAAGCAAACAAATTACCTGCCTGCGTCAAGGTAGGATTGTGACTTGTTATTGATTTTCAGAGATTGAAAAAAGGGGCTATTTATTCTTTTTTTTCGCGTTTGGATATTGCGTATGGCCGTATTGAATAGAATTATAGTGCTTTAGCTTTTTCTTTCCCTCGTAACTGTTGAATGAGTATTTAGCCTTGCAGGACGAAAATGCAATCAGAAAGATAAGGAGCAATCCAAGTATATTTTTCATAACGAAATCATTAAGTCAAATGTATTATCTAAAAGTGTTTTGATTGCTTAAAAAGTGCCCATTATGGTATTCATGTGATATTTAATTGTATTGAAAACATTCCTTCAGCAGATATCTTTTAATCAATGTCCCAAACAAAATGTAACCGCTATGACTTATTGTTTGTGATACCAGTCCTAATTTGTAAATTGATAAATTGAATTACGCGGCCAAGCTGATTCCCCGTTATGCATAAAGTGTTTTTATTGATGCTTCTGATGATATCCCTTGCTTTGCAGGCAAGAGCTCAAAATGTCATTATTGAACCGTCAGATACTATTCATAAGGAATCTGGAGAGAAACTTATGATTTATACGGGCGCATCCTATTCGGGCCAGCAACTGAAAGCAACCTATGCATCGGTTGCTAATATCAGTCTTGGACTGGTAATTAATCAGCATTTCGACGCAGCTATTTCTTACGGTGTGGTCATTAACGATTTTCAAAGCCAGGTCATTTTTCCATCTACATTTAACCTCGATCAGACAAACTGGGGGGTAAAATTGCAATATTTGTTTACTAAAAGGGCATTGCGCCCTGTCGTAGGTCTTGATGGGATTTTTGCACAATTAACCTGGACATCCCAGGGTGATTTTGAAGATACATATTCAGATCGGGTATTTATGGTGAATCCATTTGTTGGCGGCGTTTGGAAGGCCTTTGAGTTGGTCTTTTTCCAGGCAACAGCAGGTTACAATTTTACAGGTGATTTGCAATTGGTGGGATTCGAGCCGGATGATTACAACGGATTGCGCTTTGAACTGGCAGTAAAAATTGGAGTTTTTAGATCTAAGTGATATGAAACGGATATCAGTAGCATTAATTTTTGCTTTATTTATTTCTGCTTGCGGAGAGGAGCGGCCTGTGCCGGAAGTTTTTCTGAAGTACGGCTCACCGTATAATGAGAATATCGATGCAGCAATGCTGTCAGAACTCGACAGTGAGATTAAATTGGGGTCATACGGTAATATTCACAGTCTTATAATAATCAGAAATGACAGGATCGTTTTTGAAAATTATTATAACAATTACCAGAGGAATGATCTCGTTCCGATGGGGGCGGCTACGCAAAGTCTTGTTTCTGCATTATCCGGCACATTATTAAACCAAAATCCAAATATTATTCTCACCACAAAAATCGTTGACTACTTCCCTGAGTATAGCGCCTACTTTGAAAATATTCCTCAGAAGGACCAGATAGAGTTCCGTCATCTAATGACCCATTCTTCAGGGCTATGGTGGGATGAGTGGACACATCCTCCTGGTGATCCAAAAAACGATGCCTATGTTATGACTCAAAGCGAAGACTGGGTCGATTTGATTTTGTCAACCCCTATGATACGCGAGCCGGGTAAGGAATTTAACTTTAATAGTGGAAATGCTGTGCTTATGGCACCGATACTTCAGAAAATCACCGGTGTCGAATTGGAAGAGCTGATGCATAATAACCTTTTTAAACCACTCGGTATCTCTGAGTGGAAATGGGACAGAATCCCGGGAGGATATGTTAATGCCGCGTGGGGACTGCATATGAGGCCAATGGATATGGCTAAAATCGGGTATTTATTTTTGAAAGAAGGCCAATGGGGAGATCAGCAATTATTCCATGAATTCTGGCGATTGCGATCCGCGAGAAGAAGAATCGGTGTGACCGGGTATTATGGCTATGGTTATTTTTGGTGGAACTTTTCTGTCAATGCAGATGTCGTTCGTCTTCTCAAAACCAATGATGTATTTTTTTCATGGGGCGAGAGAGGTCAATACATGTTCATTATACCGCACCTCGATCTTCTGGTACTTACGACTGCCGGAAACGAACCGATTTATGAAACCAAAGCAATAGAAATGCTACGGGATTACATCTTTATAGCTATTAAAGATAAATTTTATCCGTAAGAAAATTTAGAGATATTCGTTCATAAGAATGCCTGAGACCGGTAAAAATGTTAAATGTTGATCTGGATTCAATATTCTGAAAATGCGCAAATTCATTATAAGCCTCACCTGCATAGTTTTGGCTGGCTGTAGCCCAGCCTATAAAATTCATACTGATCACATGTATCCCGGTGATTTTGCAAATTACCGCACCTTCAAATTTTTCAACCCTGAAAGCATACCCGCTTCAAATTTCTCTTTTAGCGAATCTACCAAAAAGCTGATCTATGAAGCCATTGCAGAGGAGATGAGATTACGGGGCTACAAAAGTATTCAGAATGCCGATCTGGTAATCAGGGTACAAGGTGGTGTGCAGAGCTCGGTTGAAATCAGAAACAATAATTGGAACAGATCTATGAATAATATTTACGGATATCCCATGTACGGGCCGTATTACGACCATTACAACCGACCACGCAGCGAATCGAAAAAGGAAACAAACCTCATCATCGATATCATAGATACAAAAAATGAAAAGATCGTCTGGCAGGGAGTGAGCATAGGTACTTTTGGGAAGAAGGAGGTGATCGACAATGTAATATTGAGAGAAGCAATCGCAGGTATTTTTATTGAATATCCATATCAGGCAAAATAGTTTCATTTACGCGACGACTTACCTTTGTAGATTTTACAGAATAATGCCTCAAACAAACTATATTTGATCTTTTCTACTTCAACCATCATTTTTCGCTTATATGATATTTGAATCAAGGGCCTATGCCAGAGCGGGCCTCCTCGGCAATCCATCGGACGGATACTTTGGGAAAACAATTTCGATCATTGTAAGAAATTTTGGAGCGCACATATCGCTTTACGAATCGCCGGAACTGCAAATTGAGGCGCAGGCCGAAGACCGTAATATTTACCGCAATATTTACCAATTGGTCGAAACAATTGATCTTACCGGCTACTACGGTGGTGACAGACTTGTGAAAGCAACCATCAAGAAATTTTGTGAGTACTGTGACCGGCGTTCTCTGCGTATTCATAATAAGAATTTTACTGTAAGGTATCGTTCATCCATACCCAGACAGGTAGGGCTTGCCGGCTCAAGCGCCATCATCACGGCCACCATGAAGGCGCTGATGGCGTTTTATGAGGTTGAAATTGAGAAGTCACAATTACCCAGCCTCATTCTTTCAGTTGAAACTGAAGAATTGGGCATCAATGCCGGACTTCAGGACAGAGTGATCCAGGTGTACGAAGGATGTGTTTTTATGGATTTTAGTCAGGATATCATGGAAAGTAAAGGGCATGGAGCATATGAGCAGATTCAACCGGAGTTGCTTCCTAACCTATACATCGCCTATAAAACTGACCTTGGAAAAGTATCCGGCACCGTGTTCAATGATGTAAAGGCGCGATTTGAGGCGGGAGATCCATTGGTGGTTGACACGTTGGCGGAGATAGCCCAGGTTGCGGAAGAGGGCAAAAAGGCTCTGGTTGAACGGGATATGGATTTGTTCTTTCAGTTGATTGACAGGAATTTTGACCTGAGGTCAAAAATATTCAATATCAGCGAAAGCAATAAAGAACTGGTCAGAACGGCGCGGGCATGTGGCGCTTCCGCTAAATTTACAGGATCGGGCGGGTCAATCATCGGAACATATAAAAATGAGGAAACCCTAAGATGCCTCGTGATCAATATGCAAAAAATCAATGCAAGAGTAATCAAACCGTTTTTAATCTAATTAATAGAATGATAAAAAAAGCAGTAATTCCGGCAGCCGGGCTTGGAACGAGATTTTTACCGGCAACAAAAGCACAACCAAAAGAGATGCTCCCGATTATTGACACACCAACTATACAATATGTGGTACAGGAGGCGGTTGACTCGGGCATCGAGGATATTCTGATAATTTCGGGCCGGAACAAGCGCGCCATGGAAGATCATTTCGACCGAAATACCGAATTGGAAGAAAGACTTACCAAAGAAGAAAAGGAAACCCTGTTCAACGAAATCCGGCATATTGCAGATATGGCCAATATCCACTATGTGCGACAGAAAGAGATCAGAGGCCTTGGCGATGCCATTTATTATGCGCGTTTTCATACAGGGAATGAGCCATTCGCGGTTTTATTGGGAGATACCATCATCAATTCTGTTATTCCGGTAACCCAGCAACTCATTGACGTGTATGAGCAATACCAGGCAACAACCGTTGCTGTGGAAGTTGTGCCCCGGGACAAAGTATCGAGATATGGCATTGTTGGCGGAAGAAAACTCAGTGATCATATCATGGAAGTAGATACATTTATCGAAAAGCCATCCATCAAAGAAGCGCCCTCAAACCTGGCCATAGCAGGACGTTATATCCTCACTCCTGAAATTTACAAAGCACTGGAGCAAACCCCAAAGGGCAAAAACAATGAAGTGCAGCTTACCGATGCACTGATGAATCTGACCAGAAAGGAAATGGTGCTTTCTCATACCATTGAAGGTAAGAGATATGATATCGGCAACAAACTGGATTATCTGAAAACCACCGTTGAATATGCACTGAGGAGGAAAGAATTTGCAAAGCCGTTTTTTGAGTATCTCAAACAGATTGTAGCTGAAAACAATATTGAGTAAATGAAGCCCTTGTGGCCCCATGTATGCATGGCGCTCTTCAAAAATCCTTTTTTTACAGGAGCCAAATTACTGGTCGAAATAATACACCTTTTCACCATCAACGAACTCATAATTGATCATAGATGGCCAAAGTGGAGCAGGCAAAGTTTGTGACCATTGCTGATGGATAAGGGCTAATTTTCTACCCTGGTCTTTGTGCAAAGCAAATAAGTCCTGTGTTTCAAACGGGTCATTTTTAAGGTTGAAAAGCACCGTATCCTGTGCGTCTGCATTGATGCACAATTTCCATTGATTGTCACGGATGGCTTTGCTGAAACCTCGTTGCCAGTAAAGAAAATCGTGGGGTTGTCCGGGGTTTTCGCCATTCAGAAATGGGATGAGATTAACCCCGTCAAAGGAGCGGTCCTCCGGCAAATTAATGTTAGCCACGGCGGAGATGGTATGGAAAATATCCAAGCCGCTGACCATATTTTCATAATTGCCCGAGCTTATATTATTTTTCCAGCTAATGATAAAAGGCACTTTCACTCCGCCTTCCAGATTGGTGATTTTGCCGCCTTTGTATTTGCCGTTATCTGTAGTAAAAGTATATTCAGCGCCTCCGTTGTCGCTTATGAAAAAAATAAGTGTTTTTTCCAGCAAGTCTTCATCAAGTGATTCAATTACCCGGCCTATGTTGTAATCGAGATTATCGATCATGGCGTAGTATGTCTGTTTGATCGGATCATCGATATGGCTGAATTTTTCCATATAACTATCGGGAGCCTGAAAAGGTGAATGCGGTGCGTTGAAAGATAGATAGAGAAAAAATGGATTATTGCGCCCGGTGTGAATATATCTGATTGCTTCATCTGCAAACCGGTCAGTCAGATATTCTTCAACGATTACTTCATTACAATTTTCATAAATAGCATGAGGCCCGTTTCGCTGACCGCTCCAGATGTGGGGATCGGTAAAATCACCCTTTATTTTCTGGTCATGAATTCCTGTTGAATGCTCAGGCGCGTAAAGGCTGTGCGAAGCATAAAATCCGAATTGATAATCAAATCCGAACCTGCACGGATTTCTCAGGCTGTCTGCTCCGAGATGCCATTTGCCAATAAGGGCAGTTTCGTAACCTTGTGTTTTAAGCAATTCCGGAAGTAAAATCTCAGAAGGAGGCATGCCCTGCTGCATGATTGATCTTTCATCCGGAACTTCATTCATAAACCGGGGAATCCACGGATACGAATCGATGAAGTATTTGAAAGCATAAAACTCCAGTCTGTTGCGCACGTACCGCTCGTGCATCTGATATTCAAATCCAAATCGCTGTTGGTAGCGGCCGGCCAGTATGGCGGCTCTCGATGGGCTGCAAACAGGCGACGTGACATAGGCGTTCTGGAATACAATTCCTTCCGCGCCAAGACGGTCTATATTGGGCGTGGCGGGGTAGCCATGGCCGTAAAGAGAAAGGTCGCTCAGGCCCAGGTCATCCACCATTATCAACAGAATATTTGGCCCCTGAGTCTTTTCTTCCGGGGTTTGACTTTTAAGAAAATTTGCTTTCTGCCGCAAAACAGCTTCATCTAAGGTTATTTCGAACCGATCAGATGCAAGCGGCCAAAGCATGAAAACAAGGATAGGGAATATACCGATTCCGGATATATAATATCGTTTTTTTGCCATGGCGAAAGGTTCCTGATTTTTTACAACAGGCAAGAAACTACGAAAATTATTAAAATGAAAACCGCAATTTGATATTGAGGTAAAGAAGGTGAAATGTTTCGCTTACTCAGTGGAGATCAGGATCATTTTGACAATTTAGAAAGCATATGAATTTTATTTTGTTAACTAGCGCAGAATTAAACATTTTTGCACGTTTATAGTAGGTGTAAATAAGCAAACCTTTTCTTGAGTGAAATTTTTATTTACAATTCTTTTCGTTTGTATCTCACCGTTGCTGCGCGCGCAGCTGACTGAATTTACCACGACCGGAGAATATCAGGGCAAGAGTATTTATGTTCAGAACCCGCTGTCTGAGGATAAAATCAATTTTTGCGTATCGGAGGTCTATCTGAATGAAAAGCTGATCAATATTTCCCCTAAAACTTCCGCATTTGTAATCGATTTATCCAATCTGAAAGTCGGAGATCCGGTTTTTATAAAGATTACCCACAAGGAGGGTTGCGTACCGAAAATTATCAACCCGCAGGTAATCAGGAGCAAAAGTAAGTTTGAATTTCTCAACATCTATGCTGATGCTCTATCGCTTCATTGGACCACGATTGGAGAATTGCCATATAGCAAATTTTTTATTGAGCATTATAAAAACCGGAGTTGGGTGAACATCGCAACGATTTCAGGAAAAGGCTCTTTTGAATCGAATCAGTATAATTTGAAGCCTGAGCATCATACCGGAGATAATAAATACCGAATTAAGTATGTGCAGAACGATGGCAAGATATTTTTTTCACGTGTATTTGATTACTTCAACGATGTGGAACCGATTAGTTTTTATCCCGCACTGGTTGTGGACAAAATTACGCTTTCGCGTGAATCCGATTATGCGGTGGTAGATTCGTATGGCAACCGGATCTATCAGGGCAAAGGATCAGTGATTGATGTCAATAATCTGAAAGAAGGTCTGTATTTTCTCTATATAGATAACCGCGAAGAGAAATTTGTAAAGAAGTAAATTCAGATCACTACCGGGATTTCCTTTAGGCAAAGTCTTCCTTCCATAATGCCAGTTGCATTCACAGCATCAAGGCGAACACGGACAATCTCATTGAGCAAATGAGGTTCATACTTTACAGCTATCCTCATGTAATTGTCAGTGAAACCATGAATTTTTCCATTTTCGATATCTTTTTCAAAAAGCACGTCCATTTCCTTCCCAATAAACTGTTCATAGAAAAATCTCCTTTTTTTCTCTGAAAGGGAACGCAGCATCTTTGATCTGTTTTTCCTGTCTTTCTGAGATACCACTTCTTCCATTTGTATTGCAGGCGTGTCCGGACGCTCTGAGTATGTAAAAACGTGGAGATATGATACATCCAGTTCATTCAGAAATTGATACGTTTCAAGAAAATCGTTTTCGGTCTCACCTGGAAATCCGACAATTACATCCACCCCGATACAGCATTCAGGCATGGCCTGCCTGATGAGCGCAATGCGTTCACGATATAACTCCCGAAGATACCTTCTGCGCATAGCTTTCAGTATTTTATTGCTTCCTGATTGCAATGGTATGTGAAAATGATGTGAGAATTTATTAGATCCGGCCACAAAATCAATGATCTCAGCAGTCAGGAGATTTGGTTCGATCGAGGATATTCTGATTCGTTCGATACATTCTATTTTGTCCAGTTCGCGAATCAGATCGATAAAGCGATCCTCACGACGGCCGTTTCGGATGCCGAAGTCACCTGTATTTACTCCTGTCAGTACGATTTCTTTGACTCCGCTATCTGCAATCTCGCCTGCTGCTTTCAGCACATTTTCTATGGTATCGCTACGGCTATTTCCCCTGGCAAGGGGTATTGTACAGAATGTGCAACTGTAATCACACCCGTCCTGAATTTTCAGGAATGTCCGTGTGCGGTCGTTAATCGAATAGGCGCTGGTGAAGCTTTTGGCTTCTTTCACATCGCTTGCATAAACCAATACATTGGGATGTTTTTCGAAATCGTCAAGTAATTCCAGCAGTCTGAATTTTTCGTTGGCGCCGAGCACGGCATCTACTCCGGGAATGGTCGCAATCTCGTCAGGCTTTAGCTGGGCATAGCATCCAATAACAACGATATACGGGTTGTTGCCGGCTTTCAGGGCATCTTTTACTACCTGACGACATTTTTTATCAGCATTGTCGGTTACAGAGCAGGTATTGATGACAACAATATCAGGACCCTGGTCAAATTGTACTTTCGAAAAACCCTGCTGTTCGAAAAGCCTTCCAATGGACGAGGTTTCGGAAAAGTTGAGTTTGCAACCGAGTGTATAAAACGCGACTGTTTTCCTGTCGCGCGTGATATTCCCTGTCAAAGCCATATACACTTAATTTTTGGCTTGCCGGACAAGCGTTAATCAAGGTTTGTTCGATGCCGGCAAACCGCAAATATAAGGAATTTGTGGCCATTGATCAGCAATTATTTGTTTCTGAGTCGTAATCAGGTCTCAATCGATTGCTTTTGAGTGAGGCACTCTTTCGGGTACCAGTTTATATATGTCTTTGGGTTTTATGCATAAAACAGCTTTACCGTTCATTACAGCAATCGGTCCTTTAAGTAAATCGGTGTTTTCCCGTATAATCTCCAGCCAGTCGTCATCATCGAAATCGTGGCCGGCAATCATTTGCTGATACTTCGGTTCAGCCCTGTTTAGCAAATCTTTAGGCCTCAGGTTAAGCATCATTATTAACTTAGCCCACCGCAGTTTGCTCAATTTGTTATGTTGAAGTGAACATTCATTAATATGCTTTGTGATGCTTTTTGCAAGGGCCCTGGTTTTTTTATGGGTGCTCAATTCATGATCGAGTAACAACACCATTTCATTGGGATGTAGTTCCATTTTTTTATCAGGATGGTTTCTTTAACAACAAAAAAACTATCCAAATAATTTGATATGGGAGCAATTTTAGAATTCATTTGTGCTTTGGCATTTTCCATTTGCTATTTCTGAGACTTATGAGCAATTTAAGCCTTCATTTTACTCTATTGTTATGAAGTACATTTTACTATCCTCAGTTGTAATATTTAGTTTCTTTCAGGGCATGTCTCAAAAGATAGTCCTTGAGGAAGGTAATGGTATTGGTCTGTTGAGATTAGGACAATCATTTGAGCAGGTCGCCAATGTGCTTGGCTTTTCAGGCAAATTAAAGTCTTATCAGGATTATCTGGCTGAAGAGTTGTTTATGGAAGACCCAGATGAGCAGCTTGAATGTGTCATCGGCTTTGACTTTTACGTAAAATACCAGCATTTGCTTACCCTTCCTGTTTCCTATATTTTTTTTAAGGACAATATGATCAATCAAATCAAGGTGACGAGTTTCCCGGAGTATTTCTTTGCAATCGCAAAAGAAGTCCGTACAACTGAGGGTGTCGCCTTTTGGGCTGGGGCAACTCAGGTTGCGCAGGTTTATGGCACCCCCGATCTAAAGGTGGAATATAAGGATTTTATGCTGAATGCCTTTTTCTATTTTGGTAGTGGGATTACCTTTTATATGCGCGATGGCGAGTTCCGAACGGCGCATATTTATAAGGTTCAGCCGGAAGCGCTTGCTACTACTTTTAAGAACCGCTTCTAACCAATTATTTCTTTAGACAGCGGTTCTTTCACCTTTTGGGTAAGCCGATGGTCGGGCAGTTCAATTATGAATTGTGCCCCTTCACCATAGACAGAGTTGACTTTTATGATGCCCTCCAGCTTATCGATCATTTCCTTGACAATGTAAAGCCCGAGGCCTGATCCTTTCGAGTTTTCTGAGGCGCGGTAGAACATGTCGAAGATTTTGGATTTTAAGTCATCTCTGATTCCTTCGCCATTATCTTCTATAATAAGTTGAAAATGCTGATCGACCCTCAGCGCAGAAATGCGCACCCATTGTTCAGGTTTGATTGGAGCGGAAAATTGAAGTGCATTCGAAATGAGATTTTTCAGAATAATTTTGAGCCTTAATGGATCCGAAATCACTTCGAAGTCCTGCGATACCATCAGTTTTATATCTGCTTTCTTTTGGTATGCGGTGTGATCGAGGCTATTTATAATCTCATCGATAAAGTAATATAAATTGATCTCACGGAGTTTTTTTTCTATTCGTAAGTTTCTGGAAAAATCCAAAATATCCTGCAGGAAATCATCCAGACGTGCAATTCTCGATTTCATAAGTCGATGGCACTCCGCAATTTCAGCCTTGTTATCCGTGTGCGATGCAATATTAATGAGACCAAGAATTGATGTAAGCGGGGAACGAATATCATGTGATGCGCTATACACAAAATTATCCAGTTCAAGGTTGGTCTTCTCAAGCATCCAGTTTTGCTTTCTGATCCGCTCTTCTGCAACCTTTCGTTCATTGATTTTAATAATTGACCCAACCATCCGGGTAGGTTCCCCATATTCGTTCCACAACGCCTGGCCTGAGTCTGCGAACCAGTGATAATCCCCTGATTTTGTTCTTAATCTGCACTCAACCGTATAGGCAGTGCCCTCCTTTAAATGTGTTTCCAACTCACTTTTTACTGTGTTGATATCATCAGGATGAACCATTTCATAGAAAGAATCAATTGAAAAACTTTCAAGTTCCTCATCATCATAACCTAGCAGGCGTTTCCACCTGGGGCTGTGATAAATCACATTCGCAATGATATTCCAATCGTATATACCGGCATTACTGCCATTGATGGCCAACTCAAAACGCTGCTGGCTTTCCTGAAGGTTTTTTGCGGTTCTAATGAGATTTTGATCTTTCCGGATCAGGTTTGTCTCAATGGTATGGTTGAGTTTTATGAGAAATAAAATGATCAGTACGGTTGCTGTGATCGATATGAAGAAATGGATCATAAAATTTAACTGAACCATTTCCGGGTTTGTAGGCCGCTCTGGTATAATATTAATATCGGCATTGAGCAGGCCGATGAAAAGCAATACCGAGATTATGGAAAAAATCAGACCCTTGTGTATTTGTTTGTAACCAAACAATGCGAAAGAAGCCATGATAAGCGGGAAGAAGTTAAAGTAGTTCCCACTGTCAATCGGTTCTGAAATACTGAAGAGAATGATGATAAGCAAAGTGGAACATAGGAGTAAATATTTGGCGCTCGTATATCTGCCCGTTCGATTCAGCAAAAATGCGATGATGACAAAGTTTATAAGCGTAAGATAATATAGCATTGCATCCAGGATACCCATCGCGGCATCGAATGCCAGGTAAAATATGCATATACCAAAGAGCATTATACTCAGATATCCGGTGAGCATTGCCCTTTTAAATACTCCGGTAGAAGTGATATGATGCCCGGGGCCGAGCACCAGGTGCCGTAAAAATTCCTCCAAATTGTGGTTTAACATAAATAGTATATGCTAAACCAAAGAAAACCAGAAAATTGCAATATTCAAAGATTACAGGATAATAAAATACGTTTTTACTTTTAATGAATTGTGGCTGCATCCGAAATCGGCTTTAAGCAACTTGTTAAATTTATTTACTAAGATTTTACTCGATTATTTGATTTCGATATATTTGCGACTCTAATCAGATCAGGGATGAGTTTAAATGTATATACCTAACATTTCTCTCGCCTTGAAAAATTTTGATGGATAATTTCGGGATGTAGCGCAGTCCGGTAGCGTACCTCGTTCGGGACGAGGGGGTCGCAGGTTCAAATCCTGTCATCCCGACAAAACCCAATGAGCTCAGTGGGTTTTCTTTTTAAACAACCGTAGTCACTAAATTCAGGGACAGAGGCGGAAACAAACAGGCAAATATATAATGGTCAATAGTTTCCATGATATCCCCTCTGATTTTCAATCAATTTCCAGTATTTCTGCGTTTACCGCGTCAACATAGACTTTTGTCATACTGCCCGATTTATCGATTTCAAAGGAATAAACCCATTTATTGATAAACTTGCTCTCTTTTTTAAGTTGCCATTCAGTAATGTTCGTGTTTTTGACCGCGGCAATGGCAGCTGTCCTGGCGGCACTAAAACTTAGGAGCCCCATGCCCGGGTTAAGATCATAATCAAAAGGGCCTTGTATCCCTTCAATTTTAACAAGATCTTCGTTTGATTTAGTATAATAGAACTCTGCAATTGACCCATTCTGGTTTTGTATTTTAATTTCCCAGGAGTCGATACCTTCCTCAATTTCTTCTGATTTTTCAATCACTTCTCCAGGGAAAATGTTCAAAGCTTTATCTATTACACTTTGTGGCACATCGGGGGCACTATCATCTCCGCTGGCGCAGCGGACAAGCATCAAAATAAAAAACAGAAAGACGAATAAATGCAATGAAGTTCTCATAATCCCATATATTTAGCTGTCAAAATACAACATTGTTGAGGCGAATGCCAACACAACACATTATTTAAGCAAATTAAAAATGGAATCCGGGTTAATCGCCTCTTTGTTATCATTTCTCGAAAGAGATTTGATTCAAGAGATTATAAGTATCGCTCCTGTAAAGGAAATAGGGGCGGATGCCCAACTGATCCGGGAAGGACAATTCATCCAGCAATTGCCGATCATCCTTCAGGGTTCTGTGAAAGTTTATAGCCAGGTAGAAACAAAGGAGCTGTTGCTATACTACATCAGACCCAGCCAAAGTTGTATCATGTCTTTTAGTGCCGCAATTTATAATTCACCAAGCATGATTTCGGCAGTGACGATGGAGCCATGTAAAATTTTGCTTGTGCCGGTTAGTAAGGTTAATGCATGGATTTTGAAATATCCCGGATTCAACCGCCTGTTTTTTGATCTTTATCATGATCGGTACATCGAACTGTTGGATACAATCAATCATTTGTTATTCACGACCCTGGACCAAAGGATATTAAAATACTTGTTGGATAAGGCAAATATTTCCGGTGCATACACCCTGGCATTAAGGCATCATGAAATTGCCCGGGATCTTGGTACTGCCCGCGAGGTGGTTACACGTATTCTCAAAAAACTGGAATCAGACGGAAAAATCAAACAAACTGAAAAAGGCATCAGAATTTTGGTGAGCGGTGACTGAAGTCACCGACTTTGATACAAATGATTCATTAGAATTGTAAAAAGGTTTAACCGTAAATTTTAAAGCTATGAAAAAGAACATGGGAAGTATCGACCGCGTTGTCAGGGTGATTATCGCGCTTGTAGTTGTTGGATTGTATTTTGCAGGTATTATTTCCGGAACGCTTGCGATTATATTGTTGGTGCTTGGTGCAGTTTTTATCCTGACAAGTCTGGTGTCTGTGTGTCCGCTGTATATGCCTTTCGGCATAAAAACCTGTAAAACTACAGCTAAAGGTTAGGGTGAAACGGAATTAATTTTTGTTTTAGATAATAGTTAGGGACATGTGCCTGGCGCGCAACAAAATAGATCATTATGCGCTGTTATATTCAATATTAAAATAGGGGTTAAAATTGTCGGGTGGTAATAAATCAGTTTTATATTGAATTTTCAACGCTGCATGTTTTTTAAGGATATTTGTTGTCTTGTTTATATTTTCATGTCCCAACAACAAATTAATTGTGTTATACGTTATAATTATTATTAAATGTACTGCTATTTATTTTTAGTAAGTACAAAAAATAGTTCCTCACCACTTTAAGTTTAGTTTTAGCTAAAAAGCTTAATTCTCTTCAGAGTTAAGCTTTTTATTTTTATGGATATGATCACATTATTGCTTCTTTTCTGTTTCGGCCTCATTGAAACAATTATATTTGAATTAACTAAAACAAAGAAATAATGCGATATAGTACTCCTGATAAAGAGTTGTTTTTAAACAACCGGAAGCGCTTTTCTGAAAAAATGAACCAAGGCGCAATTGCCGTTTTTAATTCCAATGACATCATGCCAACCAGCGCTGATGGCACCATGCCTTTTATTCAGCAAACGGACATCTACTACCTTTCCGGTATTGATCAGGAAGAGTCCATATTATGCCTTTTCCCTGATGCGCAGGATAAGAAGCTCAAAGAGATCCTTTTTCTGAAAGAGACAAGCGAAGAGATTGCCATTTGGGAAGGGGAGAAGCTGAGCAGGGAGCGGGCCAGGGAAATTTCGGGCGTTCAGTCTGTTTACTGGTTAAAGGATTTTGAAGGTGTGTTTGCCTCCTTGGTATTTCAGGCAAAATCTATTTATATAAACTCCAATGAACACCTTCGCGCATCCAGGATTGTCCAAACCAGAGATGACAGGTTTGCTGCATGGTGCAAAACCAAATATCCACTACATCAGTACGAGCGTTCGCAGCCAATTCTGCATGACCTCCGGGTCATTAAATCTGGTTTTGAGATTGCGCAGTTGCAGAAAGCCATCGATATAACTGAAAGTGCTTTCAGGCGGGTGTTGAAATTTGTGAAGCCCGGAGTGCACGAATTTGAGATTGAAGCTGAAATGATCCATGAGTTTGTAAAAAATCGCAGTCGCAGGTTTGCATTTCAACCGATCATAGCTTCCGGTTACAACGCTTGTGTTTTGCATTATGTTGAAAACAAAGATGTCTGTAAGGACGGAGACCTCGTTCTGATGGATTTTGGGGCGGAATACGGCAATTACAATGCAGACCTGACCCGATGCATCCCTGTAAACGGCAGATTTTCAGATAGGCAGAAAGCTGTTTACAGGGCTGTTTTGACTGTTCAGAGAGAGTCGATAAAGATGCTGGTTCCGGGAAATGATATCCCTCAGTATCATCAGGAAGTTGGCAAGGTGATGGAGCGTGAGTTGTTAGGTCTGGGATTGCTGACAAAGACAGAGATAAAGAATCAGGATCCTGCAAATCCCGCGTACAAAAAATATTTTATGCATGGTACCTCACATCATCTTGGCCTCGATGTGCACGATTACGGTTATCCTCAGATGACCATGGCGCCTGGTATGGTCTTTACGGTGGAACCAGGAATTTACATTCGGGAAGAAAGCCTTGGAATCAGACTGGAAAATGATGTAATCATCACCAATGATGGCATTGTAGATATGATGAAAAACATCCCCGTCGAAATCGAAGAGATCGAAGACTTGATGAATGCCTAAATAACAGGGCGGAATTCCCTTTTAAACCCGGAATTTGGCTGCTTTTTCCATCAGCATATCGCGATCGGCAGTGATACTTGGATCACTGTAAATGTTTTTGGATAGTTCGGCAACGACTTTTCTTTTGTAGCCGAGTTTTTCGGCGATGTCTTCGCAGAATACGATTTCCGATTTAAAAACCTGGCCGTCCACTTTCATCATTTGAATCACCATATACAGATATTCGAAACGCTCCGCTTCCGGCAGGTGTTCCAGATCAGTGATGGGTTGTGGCTTGTTGAGTATTTCTTTAATTTGTGATTCATCAATATTGTTTACACTCGCGATATGTTCTATCAATTTTCTTTCTTTACCTGCTAGGTTGCCATCTGCCGTAGCGAGCTGAATGAGTATATTTAATTGCCTGGTAATCATGATATATTTATTTTATTAAAACCAAATTTAACAATAATTCTCATTCTGTTTTCGCTGCTGAAATGGGAAGCATAATTTGGTATGTAATATTTAAAGCGTGTTTCAAACATACTTTCAATAGATTAGCCGGCTTAGGCTCAATCAATACTTCAATCTCATATGATGTCTGGCTTCATGAATTACCTGCATATGCTCGTCATAGCTTATTTCCAGGAAATCAACTTCGTTTTTGCGATTTACCAAAACTGCTGTGGAGCACCTGGTTCCATAACCTTTCATTGAAATAAAAACAGGTGAAAGTTTTTTCTCAAGATCGGCAGGTATGCCTGTCTCCGGCAATAGCTGGTCATCTGCCATGGAGCGATCTTTTAAAATTGAAATAAGCTGCATAGGCTCAATAAACGGTTCTTTTAGTACTGCCCGCAGCTTCTCTTTCCCAAGCTCTACTTTGGGCCATGGGGTATCAAGCAATGCATTGCTGAGTCCGTGGATACCATCGGTGAGTATTGTATTTTGATTTGAAATGTTGGAATAATGATAAATACTGTCAAACGAGTCTTCAGTGAGGAGGAGATTAAAACCGTTGTATTTATCCCGATTGCTGGCGAGTCGGCATGAAAATGTAATTATATCTTCCTGCGAAAGCAGAAAGCTTCTGGAAATAAGGCCTCTCGATCGGGCATTTTTATTTTCGAGTTTTGGATCCCTGTAATTGGTAATAGCCACAAATCTGCCTGAGTTTCGGATTCCCAGCCAGGTGCCATCAGATACCCTGTCTTTTCCGGCAAGGATATTATTGTCTTCCGGCCAGTTATCTGCGAATGCAGTTTCCCTGCTAAAAAATTCATCTCTGTTTGCTGCAAGGACAAATTTATACTCGGGATGAGCGTTGATTGCAAATAAGATCAGACACATTTTTATAAATTATATAAATAAAACAATATTATTTTTAACTTTGTCAATATTTAGTAAATCAATCTATCTAAATAGGTAATGGAAATAAATCCTGTACATTAGTCTGATTGGTATTTTAATAAAGTTAAATTTTTCCAATGATGTTTGGTCTCTTTAAAAAAGACAAAGAAACAAAATCTAAATTGCAATTCGTCGACCTGGAGGGAAATGAATTGAAGCCTGGAGATAAAGTAATTTCATACCGCTACGATTTAGGTGAGTGTATAATCGGGGAAGATGAAAATGGTTACTATTACGAGTCATTAAAAATAAAGAAAAAGGTATCCTGGAGTCTGATGGTGGATGCTGCAACGGAGCATCAAAAAGTAAAAAAAATTGACTAATAACCAAATACGAATAGTTATAACAATCAAAATACTTTCTAAATGAAAAAAGCATTAATTACCGGGATTACCGGTCAGGATGGTGCATATCTCACAGAATTCCTACTTTCGAAAGGATATGAGGTTCATGGCATTAAAAGAAGATCATCATTGTTCAATACCGATCGCATCGATCATCTTTATCAGGATCCGCACGAAAAGGAGGTTAAATTAAAATTGCACTACGGTGACCTTACCGATGCAGGCAACGTGATCAGGATCATTCAGGAGGTTCAACCTGATGAAATCTACAACCTTGGCGCCATGTCGCATGTGAAGGTTAGTTTTGACACGCCTGAATATACAGCCAATGTCGATGGCCTTGGAACGCTGCGTATTCTTGAGGCAGTGCGTTTGCTTGGTCTCACAGAGAAGGCAAGAATCTATCAGGCTTCGACATCTGAGCTTTACGGATTGGTGCAGGAGGTGCCTCAAAAAGAAACTACCCCATTTTACCCAAGATCACCATATGCAGTGGCCAAGCTTTATGGTTTCTGGATAACCAAAAATTACAGGGAAGCCTATAATATGTATGCCTGCAATGGTATTCTTTTTAATCATGAATCTCCTTTGCGTGGCGAAACATTTGTTACGCGTAAAATAACCAGGGCGGTATCGAGGATAGCCTTGGGATTGCAGGATGTTTTTTATATGGGCAACATTGATGCGAAGCGCGACTGGGGGCATGCAAAAGATTACGTAAAGGCAATGTGGCTGATGTTGCAGCAGGAGTTGGCGGACGATTTTGTTATTGCTACAGGTGTTACTACCACTGTCCGGGATTTTATCAGAATGAGCTTTGCTGAGGTAGGGATGGAACTCCAATTTGAAGGTAGCGGAGTGAACGAATTGGCCAGAGTAGTGAAATGCACGAACCCGGAGTACCAACTCGAAGAAGGTACAATTGTCATGAAAATTGATCCGCAGTATTTCAGGCCTACGGAAGTTGAGCTTTTAATTGGTGATCCATCAAAAGCCAAAGAAAAACTTGGATGGGAATTGGATTTTGATCTTGAGGCACTGGTAAAGGACATGATGTGGGCAGATTTGGAATTGTTTAAAAGAGATAAGTTTTTGCTCAAAGGCGGACATAAAATTTTAAACTACCACGAATAATGCACAAGTCAGATAAAATTTACATTGCCGGTCATCGCGGAATGGTGGGCTCGGCAATTATGAGAAAGCTGAAAGCAGAGGGTTTTACCAACATCGTAACAAGAACTTTGTCGGAACTGGATTTGTGTAAACAAAAGGATGTTGAAGATTTTTTTGTTTCTGAAAAACCTGATTATGTATTTCTGGCTGCCGCAAAAGTCGGCGGCATTGTGGCAAACAACACTTACCGGGCTGAGTTTCTCTATGATAATCTCATGATCCAAAACAATGTGATTCACCATGCATATCTGAACGGAGTAAAAAAACTACTTTTCCTTGGCAGTTCTTGCATCTATCCCAAATTGGCTCCTCAGCCGTTGCGTGAAGATGCTTTACTAACCGGATTGCTCGAGCCGACAAACGAGCCATATGCTATCGCCAAAATTGCAGGAATTAAAATGTGTGATGCATACAGAGATCAGTACGGTTGTGATTTTATATCTGTAATGCCTACCAATCTTTATGGCCCAAACGACAACTATGATTTAAAAAATTCCCATGTGCTTCCGGCCCTGTTAAGAAAATTTCATGAGGCGAAACAAGAGGGCAAACCTGAGGTTGAAATCTGGGGGACGGGTAGCCCTCTGCGCGAATTCATGCATGTTGATGATTTGGCCAATGCTTGCTTTTTCCTGATGGAACATTACAGTGAACCTGGTTTTGTTAATATCGGCGTGGGGAAAGATATTTCAATAAAAGATTTGGCACATTTAATCAAGCAAATTGTTGGTTATGAAGGAGTATTGCGTTTCGATGAGTCAAAACCTGATGGCACACCCAGGAAACTTATGGATGTCTCAAAGCTGGAAAAACTGGGATTTAAGTACTCAATTGAACTTGAAGACGGGATCAGGTCAGTATATCAGGAGTATAAATTAAGAAGTTAAAAAACCCATCAAAGTAAAAGGAGGTTAAATCAAACCCCAATAAACAGGATTTGAGCTGCCTCATCATCGCAACCCTCCACTGTTAACCCTGATTGATCAGGGACCCGGAGCTAATCCTGGCTGAGGCCCGGTTTTGATGTGAAGCTTCCACTCGGTATTCAATAAACGTTAGGTTTGACAAACGTTATCCCTCACTTCGATGGGCATGCTTTAATGACCTGATGGTTTTTGCAATACGCTTTTGTATTGTTTTATATCTCTCAAAGATAACTGAATGTACATGAAAATGATTGGAGAATAATAAAAAAAGCCTCAATCGAGGCCTTTTTTATTATTACTAAAATGGGTTTTTGTTTTCGCATTACATCATGCCGCCCATTCCACCGCCACCCATTGGAGGCATGGAAGGAGCCTTTTCATCTTCCGGAGAGTCTGCCACAACACATTCAGTTGTTAGCAACATTGAAGCGATGGAAGCTGCATTTTCGAGAGCAAGTCTTGTGACTTTTGTAGGATCGATTATTCCCGCTGCAACCAAGTCCTCAAATTTATCTTCGCGGGCGTTATAGCCAAAGTTGCCTTTGCCTTCTTTCACTTTTTGTACAACCACAGAAGCTTCACCGCCGGCGTTGATGACAATGGTACGGAGTGGTGATTCCAGTGCTTGTCTGACTATGTTTACTCCGGTTTGTTGATCTTCGTTTTCAAGCTTAAGATTATCCAAAGCATCAACTGCTCTCAGTAAGGCTATTCCTCCACCTGCGACGATACCTTCCTGAACGGCAGCTCTCGTTGCATGCAAAGCATCATCAACCCGGTCTTTTTTCTCTTTCATCTCAACTTCGGTAGCAGCTCCAATGTACAGGATAGCCACGCCACCGGAAAGTTTTGCAAGCCTTTCCTGCAGTTTTTCCCTGTCATAATCTGAAGTCGTGCTTTCGATTTGGGCTTTGATTTGATTTACCCTCGCATCGATATCTTTTTTATCTCCACTACCGTTGATAATCACAGTATTGTCCTTGTCAATGTTCACTTTTTCTGCAGAACCGAGGAGTTCGATGGTTGCATTTTCAAGTTTGAAACCTCGTTCTTCAGAAATCACGGTACCACCTGTCAGAATAGCGATATCTTCAAGCATCGCTTTTCTTCTGTCTCCGAATCCCGGTGCTTTCACAGCTGCAACTTTCAATGATCCCCTGATTTTGTTTACAACAAGCGTTGCAAGTGCCTCGCCATCTACATCTTCAGCAATAATTAAAAGTGGTTTGCCGGTTTGAACTGAGCTTTCCAATATAGGAAGCAGTTCTTTCATTGACGAGATTTTTTTATCATAGATCAGAATGTAAGGATGATCGAGCTCGGCTTCCATTTTTTCCGTATTGGTCACAAAATATGGAGACAGATAACCTCTGTCAAATTCCATACCTTCCACAGTTTTTACTTCTGTACCAGTGCCTTTTGCTTCTTCTACGGTAATTACGCCATCTTTACCAACCTTCTCCATCGCATCAGCAATCATGGCTCCGATTTCGTTGTCATTGTTAGCTGAAATTGTTGCAAGCTGTGCTATTTCGTTTGAATCCTTGATGGGTTTTGACTGATCCTTAAGATTTTTTACAACTGCAGCGACAGCTTTATCGATACCCCTTTTCAGATCCATCGGATTGGCTCCGGCAGTTACGTTTTTGATTCCATGCGTAAATATTGATTGAGTCAGAACAGTTGCGGTTGTAGTTCCGTCACCTGCATCGTCCGCCGTTTTGGAAGCCACTTCTTTCACCAACTGAGCGCCCATGTTTTCGATTGGGTCTTTCAGTTCAATTTCCTTTGCAACTGTCACGCCGTCCTTGGTCACTATTGGTGCGCCAAATTTTTTGTCCAGGATAACGTTGCGACCTTTGGGGCCTAATGTAACCTTCACTGCATCCGAAATTTTTTCTACACCTTTTTTAAGCTTTTCTCTCGCTTCGGTATTAAATAATATATCCTTCGCCATTTTATTATGAGTTTTAGTTTAATTAAAATTGATTTGATTAGATGATTGCCAGGATGTCTGATTCTCTCATGATGAGGTAGTCTTTTCCGTCTACAGTAATTTCAGTTCCTGAATATTTACCATAAAGCACCGCATCTCCTGCTTTAACAGTTAATGGTTCATCTTTTTTACCGTTTCCAACCGCTACCACAGTGCCTTTTTGAGGCTTTTCCTTTGCAGTATCGGGGATGATGATACCTGAGGCGGTTTTTGTCTCTGCTTCAGCAGGTTCAACCAGAACTCTGTCTGCTAATGGTTTAATACTTACTTTTGACATATCAGTATAAAAATTTTAGGTTTGATTAAAATTACACGTTAGTATATCATTTCCTGTGCCAAACCTCATATGGCATATTTTTCAGTGATAAACCTGCCAATTTTTCATAATCCGACAATTTTCATTGGCAGAAAAATTAACATAGCATGCCGGATAAGTTGACATTAAATATGATAATATCTATATTTTCATTGTTTAGATGAAAAAGTGATAATAAATGAAGGGTCTTGACAAAAATTGGTTAACAAATGGGCTTATTGATTTCGAATATAAAAAATATGTATTCCTGTCATACCTGACTTACGTAAAAGAGCAGTTCACTGACAACAAGATTTATCCTGTATTATCAGAAATCCACGAACATCATCGGCAATTGATTGAATACAAGGAGATGAAGAATCAGCTCCGAAGCCAGTTTCCAAAAAAGATTTGTGGTATTGATCTGGGTGCTAAACGGCTAATATATGAAAAGATGATCTGCGATAATGACTTAATTAATGAAATCGATGAAATTGTTAATTTCAGTCTATCTCACCTCAACAGGCAGTTGGCAATCGGTTTGGAACTGTTAGAATTTATTATGGAACAAATAAGTGTCGAACCTATTGGTATTTCCCCTGTAAATAAGAATGAAGGCTACCTGATTTTTCTCTATCATCATTCTAAAGAGGTCAGGATATACAAATACGAGGTGAGCCTTGTTATAGGATTGGCACATCAAAGGCAAATTCTAACTTATTTTCTTGAAAGTACCAGAATATCCATCGCCAATTCACCTGAGCAAATTAAGAAGGATCTTTTGAAGAAGTACAGGACTATACCAAATCCGGCGACCTTTTCAGTTAGTACAAGACTGGATATCCCCTATGATGAGGCTTTTTATCCGATCGGCAAAGAGATACTGAGTAAAACACTGGCGGCTTGATTGGAAAAGTCAGTATAAGTAACTGAAGGTATAAAGGCTTAGTCTATAGAATCAGAATCTTCCAACGGTATAAAATTACCCGCAGGTGGAAGAATTGTTTGTTCTTCTGCGCGCTCAAGCGTTGGGCTGCTGAAACCGGGATTAGGATTGTTGTCAGAAAGGAAAACATTAGTAGCCAGAGTGAGTACCATCATGCCTATTGCGAGTCCCCATGTCATTTTTTCAAGCAAGTCCCCCGTTTTTTTTACACCCATCACCTGGCTTGTGCCACTACCTCCAAACTGGCTCGACAATCCGCCTCCTTTAGAGTTTTGGGCTAAAACTACCAAAATCAGCAGCAATGCAATGATAATAATCAGCGTAATTAAAAATGTAAACATCTCCCTACTTATTTATTTCCTCGATTCGAGCCGCAAAGTAAGCCTTTTTTTGTGGTAACTTCCAAATTAATTTCCGATAAATGTCTGCAGCTTTCTCCTTCTTCCCCTGCCTTAAAAGTATGACAGCCAGATTCTCGGATACCAGATCATCCCCAAAATGGGTGCTGCGCTCTGACAAGTCCCTGGTAATTTCTTCAGATGTCTTTTCCAGTTCTTTTTTCAGGCTGCCGATACTCGGTTGCTCCTGGATAAACTTCTCGATGATCTCATTTTGAAGATTTTTTTTGTCTTCTGCCATTTCTGGTTGAGGTTCACTTTTTTGAATGATCTCGTTTATAAAGTATTCATTCACCTGTGTGTCCAATTCCAGATCTTTTTGTATGAGGGCCTCTATCTTCTCTTTTTTATTGTCCTTTTCAGGTTTGGGTGTTTTTTTTGTTTTTACGGACTTAGGGGAAGGTTTTTCCCTGGATGGTTTCTCTGTGGATATTGATTGCGCCTCTGCAATTTCAATTTCCTGCTCTTCTTCAAAAGGCTCAGATTCCAGAAAGAGAAACTGCTCCCTAAGCGCTTTCAGCTTCTGAAGATTTTTGATCACTTCTTTAAAAATGTCGGAACTGTCTAATTCCTTACCTGAAGCGCTTTCATTTTCCTCGTCTTCCGATTCTAATTTAAACAGCGGAAGATTCTGATAAGCTATGGCATGCGGGACGTTTTCAAGGTAATTTTCTTCTTGTATTACGCGCTTAAGAACTGATCTGTCAGATGCATATATGGCTGCAGTGCCCAGCAACCGTGTATAATCCATGGTGTTGAGTTCATGGCTGATTTTGGCACGCAGGATGTGGAGCATCTGGGAATAAGGGTAGATATCAATTGCCTGCTCAACAAGATAGAGGTCGTCTTCCCTGGCTTCAGATGGATGGCTTAGCAGAAAATTGATTCTTTTATTATCCACAATTATAGATTTTACCAGTTTGCAACAGTAGCATTAAATATATCCAGAATGATGGCATCATAAATTTCTTCCACAAGATCTGCTTCAATACTGTTGAAATCCTGTGTCTCCGGATTATAGTCAAAATAGAATGAGAATCTTTGGTTTTCAAAATCAAATGAATCATCCTGAATATTCACATAGGTCGCATTTACGGTGATGGTCAGCCTTTGCAGCGCCGCAATATCAGCGTCTTCAAAATTCTGACTGCCGGATGCACGCGGAGCCATCGGAGCTAATGCATAACCAACTATGCTTCCTTCCATTTGAAGATCTCCTTCGTTTTGTACAATTACCAGACTGGTATTTTGCTGGTAATAATCACGAATCTTTTCCGTGAACAGCTGGCTCAGATTTGGCGGCCCGGTACCTACTTCATCATAGAAAGTCTGAATGGAAATTGTGCGCACATTGGGCGAAATATTTGCCCCTGTGAATGAATACACACCGCAGGCAGTGAGAAATATACTGATAATAAGAATATATAAATGTCTGTTAATCATCAATGTCGAATTGTTTGATCTTCCGATAAAGTGTACGCTCAGATATTCCAAGATCCTTTGCTGCGTATTTCCGCTTATTATTATTCTTCCTCAGCGCTTTGATGATCAATTCTTTTTCCTTTGCCTCTATGGATAAAGATTCATCCCTTTCAGTTTCGTGCGATATGTCCTCTATGTTATCATAATCGTAATTAGTCTCCCCCGATGTTTCGATGAAATAAGGACTTACATCTACATCCTTACCTGCTTCCTCAGGTTCTCTGATTGATTTACTTTTGAATAATTCCCCATTCCTTTCACGCGTATTTCCTTCAATCATATCATCATTTAAAAGCCCATAAACCAGTTTTTTAAGCTCGTTTACATCCTTTCTCATATCGAAGAGAACCTTGTAAAGAAGATCTCTTTCTGAAATGCCGGATTTTTCATCCTCTCTTTGTTGCCGATATAGGGCCGGCAAATAGCTGGTGCTTTCTGATGGGAGATATTTAATGAGTGTTTGTGAAGTCACCTCCCGATTTATTTCCAAAACCGACATCTGCTCGACAAGATTTTTCAATTGGCGAATATTGCCCGGAAACCTGTATTTTGAAAGTGCTGTTTTTGCATCATCAGAAAGTGCGAGTGCTTGAACTTTATATTTTTCAGCAAAGTCAAAGGCGAATTTTCTGAAAAGCAACTCAATGTCTGCACCTCTTTCGCGCAGAGCCGGCACATAAATAGGAACCGTGTTTAGCCTGTAATACAGATCCTGTCTGAATTTCCCATTTTCAACTGACTCAATCAGGTTTACGTTGGTGGCTGCCACAACCCGCACGTCAGTTTTTAGAACTTTGGATGATCCTACCTTGATAAATTCACCATATTCCAAAACCCGGAGCAATCTCGCCTGTGTAGCCAATGGCAACTCGGCAATCTCATCCAGAAATATAGTGCCGCCATTCGTAACCTCAAAATAACCCTTTCGTGCCTCATGCGCACCGGTAAAAGAACCTTTCTCATGTCCAAAAAGCTCTGAATCGATTGTGCCTTCAGGTATCGCCCCGCAGTTGATGGCGATGAATTTTCCGTGCTTGCGTGCACTGGAAAAGTGGATGATTTTTGAAAAAGATTCCTTCCCACTACCACTTTCACCCGTGATCAGTACCGTCATATCGGTTGGCGCCACCTGACTCGCCACCTCAATGGCGTGGTTCAGTAATGGCGCATTGCCAATGATTCCGAATCTTTGTTTTATGCTTTGTATTTCGTTATTGTTCACTTCTGATATTTTTTATGCAACTACTTCTCCAATCAAAGTTGCCGCCGTGCAATCTTTAACAAGCACGTTTATGTACTGACCTTTTTCATAATTTCCTTTTGGAAATACGATTACTTTATTAGCGCTGTTTCTGCCTTGAAGAAAATCCTCCGATCTCTTCGAGAATCCTTCTATGAGTACCTTATGAATTTTTTGAAGATCAAGTAAATTGCGATCAGCGCTCAACTGGCGTTGCTTATCTATAATTTCATTGAGTCTTCTTTTTTTAACCTCTAAAGGGACGTCGTCCTTGTATTTTTTCTCTGCCAGAGTACCGGGCCTTTCAGAATACATGAACATGTAGGAGAAGTCATATTGTGCATAGTCAATAAGAGACAAAGTTTCCTGATGTTCTGCCTCGGTTTCAGTGCAAAATCCGGCGATCATATCAGATGAAATACCGCATGAAACACCCAGAATCTGCCTGATCTTATCTATTTTCTGAATATACCATTCCCGGGTATAAGTTCGGTTCATCATCTGCAAAACTCTGGTGCTACCGCTCTGGGCCGGCAGATGAATGTACTTACAGATGTTCTCAAAGCGTTTTATCGTGTACAACACCTCGTCGGTAATGTCTTTAGGATGTGAGGTAGAAAACCGAACCCGAAGATCAGGATGAATACCGGCCACCAACTCAAGCAAATTCGCAAAATTTACAACAGATTGCTCATTCGCTTTTTCTATTTGCGCCTTCCCCTTTAATTCTTCATTGGGCGACCATTTGTAGGAATCCACATTCTGGCCGAGCAAAGTCACCTCCCGGTATCCCCGATCGAACATATCACGGGCTTCTCGCACAATTGAGTGCGGATCGCGGCTTCTTTCCCGACCTCTTGTGAAAGGCACGACACAAAATGAACACATGTTGTCGCAACCACGCATTATTGAAATAAATGCAGTAACGCCATTGGAATTGAGCCGCACCGGACTGATGTCAGCATATGTTTCTTCTCTTGATAAAAAAGTGTTGACAGCTTTTTGCCCTTCGTCAACCTGATTTACAAGATTCGGTAAATCTCGATATGCATCAGGGCCAACCACCAGGTCAACGATTTTCTCCTCCTCAAGCAGTTTGCTTTTCAGGCGCTCGGCCATGCAGCCAAGTACACCAACCGTCACCTCAGGATTTTTCTTTTTTATTCCGTTAAAATGATTCAGCCGGTTTCTGACCGTTTGTTCTGCCTTTTCACGGATGGAGCAGGTATTGATCAGGATCAGATTTGCTTCTTCAACATTAGAGGTGGTATCATAGCCTTCTTTTGATAGGATGGAAGTAACAATCTCGCTATCGGAAAAATTCATCTGACAGCCATAACTCTCAATATATAGTTTCAGTTTTTTGCCCGTATCCTGATCTTTTGTTGTCAAGGCATCTTCCTGAGCGTTATCCTCCTCCAAAATAATCCCGATATCCGTAATCGCTTTTTCCATACTTGCTTATCTATTTTTTCCCATCCCGGAAAATCAGGGTGCAAATATAAGCATTCTATATGCATAATGACATATTGGCAGGTTATTAATTAACCAAATACCTAGTGATTATGCTGAACAATCAGAATAGCGCTTTAAAGAGCGATTCAGCTTTAAGCAGGCATTCATTGTATTCGAATTCCGGATCGGAATCATAGGTGATGGCGCTGCCAACATGAAAAGAAATTTTCCGATTCATTTCATCGTACAAAATTGACCGGATTACAACATTAAAATCAAAATCGCCATCCGGTGTGAAAAAACCCATCGCCCCGGAATACAATCCTCGCGAAGAATCTTCCAAATTATCGATCTCCTGCATAACCCGGATTTTTGGCGCGCCGGTCATGCTGCCCATTGGAAAAGCATATCGAATGATATCGGAAATGGAATGTGCAGGGTTGTGGTGAGCGGTAATGGTGGAAATCATCTGGTACACGTTTTTAAAAGCATAAATGCCGAACAGTTCCTCAACTTTGATGCTTCCTGTTTTACCGCTTCTTGCCAGATCATTGCGCACCAAATCTACAATCATCAGGTTCTCAGCCCTTTCTTTTTCACTTTCAAATAATTGTTGCCTCAGCAATTCGTCTTCTCTTTTGTCAAAACTCCTTCTTATAGTCCCTTTTATAGGCTGGGAGATAATCGTGTCACCAGACTTTTTGAGAAATCTCTCCGGAGAGGCGGATATGATGTATTTCCCATTCATTTTACCAAAAACCGAAAAGG
>CAYZWN010000023.1:16626-35498 GCA_964482185.1 uncultured Roseivirgaceae bacterium | reverse complement strand
GCGCGGATGGTTGATGCACTGGGATTTAGGTATTATTGGGCTACCGAAGGTTTGCGCGAGGCTGATCTGAGCTACACACCGGCAGACGATGTGCGCACCATTGGGGAAACCCTGAAACACATTCACGGACTTTCTGCGATGATATTGAGGGCAGTTCAAAAAAACATTAATTCAGATCAGCCAGGATCGCAAAACCTAGCGTCCCTGCGCAAAAACACTCTGGAAAATATTCAACAAGCCGGCAAAGTCCTCAAGGAAAGCAAGACCGGAGACCTGGAAGAATATAAGATTGTCACAGGCAGTGGAGCAAATGTCACCGAATATCCGTTTTGGAATGTTTTGAACGGGCCGATAGCGGATGCATTATATCATACAGGCCAGGTGGTGGCATTTCGCCGGGCAGCAGGCAATCCAATTCCCCCCGGCGTCAGAATGCTCACCGGGGAGAAAGTGGATTAGGAAGGTAAAATTTCCGTGTGCGGAATAAAAGTAAATTCTGTTTGGTGAAAATGGGAGGTGTCTTTATCTGTTTCCTGTCGAAAAGACATCCGATACCCGGGAAGGGCCTGATTTTTTTAGAGATACAGCAGGGCTAAATTTTAATAATCAGGATGCCGGTGATGAACGACAACAATGACTGGGAAATGGCTGCCTGGGCAACGTCCGGGAATGTAAGGAAAGATAAATCCAAAGATGGCAACCAGAATGATATTTTCTCCAATTATGGGTAAATCAGGTTTTAATTATTATTATTATGCAATCTCATTGTCAGACTACAAAACCTTAATAAAATTCTAAGTATTAAAGTATTCTTCAGAAAGTCAATGTCGGGATACCGCAGCATTGAAGAGTTGTTTGATATTGTCATATCTTCTTTTTCTGGTGTGGATATTGATGTTTTTGAGATGCCCGAAAGGAAAATATCTCCGGCAAAGATGTTTAGAAACCTTAGGTTTGCCTTTTCAAACAGGGGCCGGCTTAATCACATTACCGGCGATGTGCATTACATTGCCCTGGCTACCGGCAGAAATACCGTGCTGACCGTTCACGATGCCTACTCAGTTCTGGCGGGATCGCCAATAAGGCAGTTTATCATGAAACTTTTATGGTTCTGGTTGCCTGCTTTGATTGTAAAGCGAATCACCACCATCTCTGAGAAGTCAAAAAAAGAACTTGAAAAAATCATTCCTTTTGCAAGGAATAAAATAAGGGTGGTACCCAATCCTTATAACCCAAAATTGCTTAAGGGCCACGAAAAGGTGGACCAGGATCACATTACAAATACGGCAAAACCGATTGTGCTGCATCTCGGCACCAAGTCCAACAAAAATCTGGAGCGCACCATTGAGGCCATGGCAGGGTTGCCCTATAAGCTCTACATCATCGGTAAGCTGACAGATAAGCAGGCTGAATTGCTTTCAAAACACCAGATTGATTTTCGGTCTTATTTCAACATTGAGTATTCTGAAGTGGCAACCTTATACCATCAGTGTACTGTGGTATGTTTTGCGTCACTTTATGAAGGTTTTGGAATGCCAATTATTGAGGCGCAACTGGTTGGTAAGCCGGTCATTACTTCCGATATCGATCCGATGCCCTGGGTGGCCGGTGAGGGCGGAGCGCATCTGGTGGATCCGGAAGAGGTTGTACAGATTCGCGATGGTATTATCAAAGTAATGGAAGATGAGTGCTACAGAAGATCACTTATCGGGCAGGGACTTCTCAATGTGCAGCGATTTGAGCCCGGAAAGATCGCGAAGATGTATGAAGAGGTATATCAGGAAGTGACTGCTTGATGGGTAGAAGATGTGTAACGCGAGAGTAGTTTATTTATGCATGGGTTCAATTTATAGGCAAAAGTTCAATTGCAGTGGTTGGTTTCAAATGATGGTCCTTTCAGCTAGGATCCAGTGGAAAATGAGCCGTATAGAAAATATTGGTGATTACACAGATTATTCACCACAAAAAGCCGATGTCTTGTGGTTAGGGTTACAACAAGGCTTACCTGACACCCGGAGCGCATTGATGAACCCGCATAAAACGCATGTTTTTTACAAATCTCTCCTTGCATAAAGCTATTTTTGCTTCTTAAATATTTGCCTTAAATGCCCCGAAACCCAAAACGCAAACTTCTGATCTTCTACGATTACTTTGATCCGGCCTACAAAGCAGGCGGGCCGATCCGGTCTTTGGTGAACCTGGTAAAACTGATGGAAGGAACATTTCAGATATTTGTTGTTTCCACGAACAAAGACCATGACGGAACAAAGCTCGATGTGCAGGCAGAAAGATGGCTGGATTATGGAAAAAATGTAAAAGTGAAATATCTGTCCGACACAAACAGGAACTACAGAACCATCAAAGAGACCATCGCAGAAGTAAATCCTGAAACGGTTTATCTGAATGGGATTTACTCGATGCTTTTTGTGGTATTTCCTCTGCTTGTCGTGAAAAAAAGAAAGGATATAAAGACGGTGATTGCGCCACGAGGCATGCTGCAAAGCACTTCGCTGTCGATAAAGCCATTTAAGAAGAAAGTGTATCTTGGTGTGCTTAAAACTTTCATTATCAATAGTAATATTATCTGGCATGTCACTACCGGACAGGAAAAGGTTGATCTTCATAATCTTTTTGGTAATGAACCTGAATGCAGGCTCATTGGAAATGTGCCTTTTTATAACCCTGATTGTGATTTCCCAAATACCATGAAAATAGGGCCAAAGGTATTCGGTACGGTAGCGCTTATCAGTCCGATGAAAAACATTCATTTGATATTAGCTGCATTAAAAGAGATTAAAAGCGAATTGATTTACAATCTGTACGGTCCGGTTAAGGATGATATGTACTGGAAGGAATGTCAGCAAATCACGGGTTTGTTGCCAGATAATATAAAGTTCAATTACAAGGGAGAAGTGTCTCCTGAAAAGGTAAGCGAGATAGTATCGGATATAGATTTTTATATTCAACCCAGCAAGAGCGAAAACTTCGGACATTCAATTTTCGAAGCTTTTAATCAGGGTGTGCCTGTGATCATCAGCGACCAGACTCCATGGAAAAACCTTTATGCAAAGCAGGCCGGCTGGGATGTGGATCTGAATGAACCGGAAACCCTGAGAATTGCTATTGAAAATGCGCTCGATCTGGATGAGAAAAACTACCTCGATTTTCGTCGTGGCGCCAGGCGAATAGCCGTGGAATATATGCAAAGTAATGATTTGGGGAACTTGTATAAGGAATTATTCGATGGCTAAACGGGTGAATTGGTTTAGTGCTTCAAAAGCTCAATGGTAAGTGATTGATAAGTTCAAATACTATTTCCCATCAAATTTTTCAATCATACAACGCAGGGGGGGGTTATTCCCATTGAATGGAAATCTCATAGTCCGTATAATCGTAGATTGACCCAAAGCCTGAATTGAATGTATGGATATATTTTTCGCCGGAATAAATTCTCGGCAATCGCAGGCTGGTGGTCTTAATCAAAAATGCGCCATCATAAAAGTGCACAAACACCCGTGCATTTCTGGCTGTCATACCACCCGTATTCATTACCTCAATTTCCAGGAATGTATGATATACATACTCCTCGTAAACGAGTTTTCCACCCGACCAGACTTCATTGATTACTACTTTCGTCTCATATTCATTGTTGCTTAGGAGTTGCAGATGAGCAGGCATCATGTCAATTTCTACAATACAGCTACTCATCGAAATAAGAAATGCGAATACTATGACCAGCTTTTTCATTGTTGTCAATCATTTGGTTTGATAATGACTGACAGCCAATTTTTGTGCCAAAAAGTTGAGCCCTTTTCTTTATTCAGCACATGAGTTTAGGAGAAGTGATTGTCTATAAATAAACTCAGGTCTTCAAGTTCCAAAAATCAAATTCCAAATCACTGTTCAAAGCTCCAAAAATCAAATCCCAAATCTCAAATAAATCCCAAATCTCAAACCACAATATCCAAAGCCTGTTTTCTTTTTGAAATTTGATCTATTGGGATTTATTTGTTTTTTTGATGTTTGTGATTTGGTTTTGGATAGATAACCTGTCAACCTATTTCATGAGGGCTCACAGTGACTATTGACTATTGACCAATGACCGACATTTATCCATAATCAATCTTTATAGAAACCCTTTAAATATGCAGGCTTTGCCGGGTAAACCTTACTATACGTATCAGGATTTACCTGAACCTGTTTTTCAGCATCGCCAGTTTTTCCTGCAAGTCGCCTTCCGTTTTTTTTGCGGCGTTCTTTTTGTGATCAGTTTTCTTCTCCCTTGGTTTTACACCAAACGGGTCACTTTTCATCGATAGGGCTATCCGCTTTCGCGGAATATCCACTTCCACTACAGTCACCTTTACCTTCTGTTGTACTTTCACCAGGTCAGCCGGATTTTCAACAAATCGATCTGCAAGATGACTTTTATGCACCAGGCCATCCTGATGTACGCCGATATCAACAAATGCACCGAAGTTGGTTACGTTGGTAATAATACCGTTTAACGTCATGCCCACCTTCAGGTCGTCCATACTGTGAATATTGTCATCAAATTCCATTACTTCGAAACTTTCCCGTGGATCACGGCCGGGTTTTTCAAGCTCTGAAAGAATGTCTTTCAGGGTGGGAAGCCCGACTGTTTCGGATACATATCGCTCGATTTTTATGGATTTGCGGAGATTTTGATCGGCAATCAATGCGTCGATGCCGGCGTTGATGTCTCGCGACATGGCTTCTACAATGCCGTAACTTTCAGGGTGCACGGCGCTGTCATCTAATGGGTTGGCGGCATTTTTTATTCTTAAAAAACCGGCGGCCTGTTCAAATACTTTCTCACCCATGCGCGGTACTTTTTTCAGGGCAGCCCGGCTTTTGAATGGGCCGTTTGCATTGCGGTATTCCACGATATTTTTGGCCAGAGCAGGACCAAGCCCGGAAACATAACTCAACAGTTCTTTGCTCGCTGTATTGACTTCCACGCCAACGCCATTCACACAACTGATGACAACATCGTCAAGGCCCTGCTTCAGGGCGTTTTGATCCACATCGTGCTGGTACTGGCCCACGCCTATGGATTTAGGATCAATTTTTACCAGTTCGGCCAACGGGTCCATGAGCCGGCGGCCAATCGAAACTGAGCCGCGTACCGTTAAGTCCTGATCCGGGAATTCTTCCCTGGCGGTCTCGGATGCCGAATAGATCGAAGCACCGCTTTCGTTAACCATTACAACAAGAATATGCCCGGGTAGCCCGATAGAGCGAACGAAGCGCTCCGTTTCACGCGCTGCGGTACCATTGCCGATGGCTATGGCTTCAATCTTGAATTTGTGGCAAAGATCATGAATGGCCGCCGCTGACTGCACGGTTTGTTTTTGTGGTTCGTTTGGGAAAATGGCCTCATGATGTAGCAGCTTTCCCTGCCTGTCAAGGCATACGACCTTACAACCCGTTCTGAATCCGGGATCGATTCCCATCACGTTTTTCGCACCAAGTGGGGCAGAAAGCAGCAACTGCTTCAGGTTGTCTTTAAAAACCGTGATGGCCTCAAGGTCTGCTTTTTTCCTGGTCTCCAATCTCGCTTCTGTTTCGATGGATGGTTTGAGCAATCGCTTGTAGGCATCTTTCATTGCGATTTCTACCTGCTCCGATGAAGCATTGGGACCTTTGAGCCATTGCTTTTCGAGCAACAAAATGGCATCTGCCTCATTTGGGCTGATGTCGAGGCTCAGGAATAACTCCTTTTCACCACGGCGCATTGCCAAAAGACGGTGGGAAGCTACTTTTGAAACAGGCTCTTCCCAATCGAAATAATCCTTGTATTTGATTGCAGCTTCTTCTTTTCCCTTGATCACCTTTGACCTGACGATACCTTCAGTCATAAACAGTTTCCGGATTTTCTGCCTCGTTTCGGCATCTTCAGTAATCATTTCAGCTATGATATCCCGCGCGCCCTGCAGCGCTTCTTCCTGAGTATTGATGCCTTTCTCCGGGTCGATATAGCCGGCTGTTTCAGCAGAAAGATCTGAATTGGTTTGTTTTAGAATTAGTTCCGCAAGCGGCTCCAGACCCTTTTCCCTGGCAACGGATGCTCTGGTTTTTCTCTTGGGTTTATATGGTAAATAAATGTCTTCCAGGCCGGTCATGGTTTCGGCGGCATGGATTTTCTTTTCCAGCTCAGGTGTGAGTTTGCCTTGTTCACTGATCGACTTCAGGATGGTTTCTCTGCGTTTGTCGAGTTCTTTTAGCTGCTCCACGCGATCCCTGATGGCAGCGACCATCACCTCGTCCAGACTTCCTGTTGCTTCCTTTCTGTAGCGCGCTATAAACGGAACCGTTCCGCCATCTTCGATCAGCGCGATCACTGCAAGTACTTGCTGTGGCCGGATGCCCAATTCCGTCGCCACGACATTTTCATAATTTTTATTCATTTATCTTTGCGTATTCTGATTGTATTCAATGTCACACGTTGTTTTTAGAAAACGGGCAAAAATAGCACTTTGATCTATGGATAAAGCATTATGAAAAAGAAAAAATCAATTAAACGGGAAATCATCGAATGGGGCGTATTTCTTGGAGTTTTGGCCTTTTTATTTGGCACCGGATTGCATACACCTGTATTTGGGTTCTTGCAGGGGCTTGTACTAAAAACGGGCATTATGCAGCCCGCCATCTCTGAAGAAGTCATTGCCAAAGCAGATTATGATTTTATCCTTGTGGATAAATCGGGAAAAAGCGTTCCGTTTTCTGAATTCTCAGAGGAGGTTGTTTTTATGAATCTGTGGGCGACCTGGTGCCCACCTTGCATTGCTGAAATGCCGGATATCCAGGCCTTGTACGAATCACAGGAGTCGGAGGGCGTGCAATTTGTACTGATCTCACTTGATGATGATTTTCAAAAGGCAAAGGATTTTGTAGCGAAAAAGGGCTTTAATTTTCCTATCTACCGGCTCGGCACATCCTTGCCCGAGGTTTACAGCAGCAAAGCCATTCCGACCACCCACGTAATTTCGCCTGATGGGAATATAGTGGTGACCAAATCAGGCATGGCCAAATACAACACTAAAAAGTTCAGGAAGTTTTTACAGGAGTTAAAGATTTGACTATTGATCTGGTATAACTAAAAAATCCTGCAGTAGTTAAGAATACCCTTCGAGTATGCCTCAACGGTGGTCGGGCTTACTCAGATATCCGAATTTCTCCTTCCACCATTTTGTATGGTCAATGTCTTTTTTTATCATGAAATTAGCATTTCCATATGCATTCTTAACAAGTTCTTAATGAGGGTTTAGTTCTTCATGTTTAATCAAAGCCTGCCTTTTCTTTGTTTTAATGGTATGGAGTTAATATCCAATTTTTAAATTTTTCAGAATTACAATTTGCGTGTAAAATGGTATATTGAACCATGGAAAAGAAAATTAGAGAACTTACTGAATTTGCCGCAGATCATGAGATCATGATTCAGAACATGAATCGCAGGCTCACCATATTAGAGAATGTCGGGTTAATCTTTGCCGCCTCCTCCATAATTTCCATGGTAGGATTAATTGTTGTTCTATCTAAAATTTTTTGGTGAGAATGCTTTTTTCCTTAGTGAAAGTATTGGTCGTTACTTTTGAGCTTAATTGATTGAAGCAAATTACCAATTTGTAATGCAGTTCTTTCCAAATCCTTTGCTGTATGCTGCATCGCTTTTTCCAGGCTAACCGGTCCGTTTGTAATTGGAAAAACTGCCGAAAACCCATTGTTCAGTTCTTCGATATGATCGGCTTTTCCCACGAGCAGAACCGATGGCACACCATATTTCGCGGCCCTTTTTGCAACGGCAGAAGGTCCTTTTCCACCAAGAGTTTGCCTGTCTGCCTTTCCCTCTGCTGTGATCAGCAGATCAGCCTCCGGAAGACTTGCCTCAAAATCTGTTTGGGCAAGCAGATATTCCACTCCGCTGTGTATTGATGTATTAAAAAATGCCATTAAAACCAGTGCAATGCCTCCTGCAGCTCCGGTACCTGGTTCGGTTGAATAATCTTTTCCGGTTTTTTCTTTTATTAAACCATTTAGCCGCTTCATGCCATTTTCCAGTTTTTCCAGATCATCGGCTTTGGCGCCTTTCTGTGGGCCAAACACATGCACTGCACCGTTTTCACCCAGGAGTGGATTGTCCACATCGCAAAGTAGTACGCATTCAATGTTGCCGAACTGTTCCGGCATTTTTTCAACAAAAATGTCTTTCACACTAAGTAAAGGGTTGGTATCGCGAGCAATAGTGCCGCCCGCTTTATCCAGCAATTCACATCCAAGCGCTTGCAAAATGCCCAGTCCGCCATCGACAGTTGCACTACCGCCAAGCCCGAGGATGATTTTTTTCGCTCCTTTCTCAATAGCCGTGCGAATAAGTTGCCCGGTTCCATAAGTGGAGGCTTTCATGGGATTTAGTTCATTTTTCTGCAACAGACTAATGCCGGATGCCTTGGCCATTTCAATGACCGCGGTGTAATGCTCCGGCAGATAGAGCCATTTTGCACCGACGGGTCTGCCAAGAGGACCCAATACTTCGGTTTCTTCAGGTTGGCCTTGATGCCAATTGTGAAAAACTTCCAGCGTGTAATCGCCACCATCTGCGATCGGGAAAAGTTTGCATTTGCATTGCAGTTTGCTTTTTGCGAGGCCAGCGGCTATAGACTGCGCTGCGCTAAAGGCATCGAGGCTTTCTTTAAATGAGTTGGGTGCGATGACAATGTTCATATAATTTGGCTTTTAAATATTTGACTCAGGTTTTTGAAATTTTAGTATTACCACTGCGCAGAGACGATTGCATATATCCCTGATTCATATCACCCGTTATACCATTTATTCATAATGCTTAAGTTCGTCTGGCGTCGGCTTGGATAGCCACCAACAAGTAAGTAAAATTGGTTTAACCGCTCCAAGTAAAAATCCTGTTGCAGGCACGAAAGTTATAGTCAAAGATTGAGGATGACAAGCGTATTTCATTTTGAAAAAATTAGCTGAAATCCATTTGCCTAACTAAAATAATACTTCTACATTTGCAACCTCAAAAATAAGATTGAATTTATAAAGAATGGCACATCATAAGTCGGCATTAAAAAGAATCAGGGCAAACGAGGCCAAAAGGCTGAGAAACCGGTATTACCTGAAAACTACACGAACATTCATTAAAAGGCTTAAAAATTCCGATAACAAGGATGAGGCCCAGGAATTGTATAAAAAAGTTTCAAGTCTGCTTGATAAATTAGCCAAGAAAAATATTATCCACAAAAACAATGCTGCAAACAAGAAATCCAGTTTGCACAAGTTGGTGGCTTCCATGCAATAATCAGTTGATTAAAAAAATCAAACAGGCCTCTTCGTATTCCGGAGAGGCCTTTTCTGTTTATAGGCTTTTGTAATCCGGGATTTATAACCATTTTTAGGTAAAAAAATATGCTTATGAGTGAAGCGACCGGCAGCCTTAAAATATTGAGTTGGGCCGAAGAAGACAGGCCCAGGGAGAAATTATTGCTGAAAGGCAAATCGGCATTGAGCGATGCGGAGCTGATTGCAATCCTGATTGGATCAGGAACAAAATCATTGAGTGCTGTGGATGTCGGGAAATTGATTTTATCCCAGGCCGGCAACAATCTGAATGAGCTCGCCAGGTTTTCTGTAAAGGATCTCCAAAAAATAAAGGGAATCGGCCAGGCAAAAGCCATTTCTATCGTGGCAGCCCTGGAGTTGGGCAGGAGGAGAAAGGAAGCGGATTTTACCGAGAAGACCAGGATTACTGCATCAGCAGACATATACAATCTTATGAAGCCTGAATTAATGGATTTGCCAAAGGAAGAATTTTGGGTTCTGCTTTTGAACAGGGCCAATCGGCTCATCCGCAAGGAACGTGTTAGTTCCGGCGGTATCTCTGGCACGGTGGCTGATCCTAAGATTATTTTTAAACTGGCGCTGGATCATTATGCCTCTTCACTGATTCTGGTGCACAACCACCCGTCCGGAAACCTGAAGCCCAGCGATGCTGATATGAGTCTCACAAAGAAAATGAAGGATGCGGGTAAGTTGCTGGAAATCCCGGTTCTGGATCATATTATTTTCAGTGATACCGGGTACTTAAGTTTTGTGGATGAGGGGCTGCTTTAAGAAATATTTTAAAATTGAACCCCAAAACAAGCGGTAATCGGAGTGGTTTACAATAAATATAAAATGTTGCAGCGCTTATGAAAAGAAAGAATTTTATCCTGGGTTTTGTAGTTGGGATCATTGCAATTACAGCATATAATTTCTTTTCTGCATCAACGGTAACTATAGGATACCGCGAGCAGATAAATCAGGAAAGAAAAGAGAAAGATGAGATATTCAGGAATTCGGAAGACTCGCCACTGACACAGGAGCAAAAGGAAGTATTTAAGTCCCTGAGCTATTTTCCTGTTTCAGAAAAATATATAGTGAGGGGTGATTTTCGACGGAATACTGTACAACAAATAATAAAGATGGCCATTACTGATGGCTCACAGCGTGAGTACTTTGTTTTTGGGAATGTTCATTTTCATCTGGACGGGAAAGAGCTTGACCTTATCGTCTATAAACCAGTCAAAGAGGAGCATGATTATCTGTTTATTCCATTCTATGATAAAACCAGTTCAGAAAGCACATATGGAGGCGGTAGGTACGTAGAACCTGAGTTAATCGATAACATGACACTCGAAATCGATTTCAATCTTGCTTACAATCCGTATTGTGTTTATAACCATACCTACAGATGCCCTATACCACCAGGGGAGAACAGCCTCGATGTCGGCATTCTTGCGGGAGAAAAAATGCCTGATTTTGTTCATTAGTTTTCTCATAGAAAAAGTAAATACTATTTTTGTCGACAATCTGAACAGGGCTTTGGGCTAAAGGGTATTATTTTACACCCAAAGTCTGTTATATTTTTTAATGCAAGAAAAAGCTGATAAATGAAAATATCCCTTAACTGGCTCAAACAATATATTGATATTCACGAGACACCTGAAGAAATTGCGCACATACTCACCATGACCGGACTGGAAGTGGAGGGGATGGAAACGGTCGAAGCAATAAAGGGCGGACTGAAGGGCGTGGTGATCGGTGAAGTGCTGGCGTGCAGCAAGCATCCTGATGCAGACCGGCTGAGTATTACAAAAGTAGATGCAGGCAGTGCCGGGCAGTTACCCATTGTTTGTGGGGCGCCAAATGTAGCTGTTGGCCAGAAGGTGGCAGTAGCATTGGTGGGCACGACACTATATCCGGCAGGAAGCGACGAAGGATTTAAAATAAAAAAAGCAAAAATAAGAGGAGAGGTTTCGGAGGGCATGATCTGCGCTGAAGATGAACTGGGCCTTGGCACCGGTCATGATGGGATTATGGTGCTGGAAACCGATCTGCCAAACGGCACGCCAGCGAGTGTTTATTTCAACGTCGAGCGTGATGTGGTTTTCGAAATCGGCCTCACGCCCAATCGCGCGGATGCCGCATCACATATTGGTGTTGCAAGAGATTTGAAGGCTGTTTTGGGCAGACCGGTCAGGTTGCCTGATGTGCAGGATTTTCAGGTAGATGAGCACACTTCGCAAATCAGCGTTGCAGTTGAAGAAACTGCGGGTTGTCCGCGATATTCCGGCATTTCCATTTCGAATATCAAAATCGGAGAATCCCCGGATTGGCTGAAGAGCCGATTGCAGGCCATAGGTCAAACACCGATCAACAACGTTGTGGATGTCACAAACTTTGTATTGCACGAGCTGGGACAGCCGCTTCATGCTTTTGATGCTGATAAAATTCGAGGCGGAAAGGTAATTGTTAAAACATTGCAGGAAGGGGCCCTTTTCGTAACGCTTGATGAAAAAAAGAGAACGCTGACAGGTTCTGACCTGATGATTTGTGATGCAGACGGAGGCATGTGCATTGCCGGTGTATTCGGCGGAGTGGAAAGTGGTGTAAGTGATGCCACAAATAATATTTTTTTGGAAAGCGCGTGTTTTTCAACTGACTATATCCGCAAAACAAGTCAGCATCATGCGCTCAAAACAGATTCCGCCTTCCGGTTCGAGCGCGGCACAGATCCATTAATAACCGTTTACGCATTGAAAAGAGCAGCGATGCTGATCAGGGAGTTAGTCGGAGGCACCATTTCTTCAGAGATTATTGATATATATCCGGCGGAAATAGCGCCCCTCGCGGTGACTATGAAATTCAGCAACATCGACCGGTTGATTGGAAAGCAAATTCCTCATGAAGAAATATTCCGGATACTGGAGAATCTGGATATTTTGGTAAAGGATAAAACTAAGACCGGCTTTACGGCGATCATACCACCTTACCGCGTAGATGTGACCAGGGAAGCGGATGTGGTGGAAGAAATTCTCCGCATTTACGGCTACGACAACATTGAATTGAAAGATTATCTGAGCAGTGATTTTCTTGCAGATTTTCCTGAGCAAACTCCTGAAGCTGCCCAGCTCAAAGCATCGAATGTTCTGGTGGACAACGGTTTTTTTGAGATCAGCACCAACTCGCTTACAAAGCCTGCTTATTCCTCCATCACTGGTTTGCACAGTGCTGAAGAAGATGTGGTCATCCTTAATAGGCTCAGTGAGGACCTTGGCGTCTTGCGACAAACGCTGTTGTTTTCAGGTCTTGAAGTAGTTGCGCACAATATCAACAGAAAGCAAACCAATCTGAAGCTGTTTGAATTTGGCAAAACCTACAAAAAATCCACAAACAATGGTTATGCTGAAAAAGATTTGCTTGGCTTTTGGATGACCGGGGCCAACCATAAGGAATCCTGGATGTCCAAAAGCAAACCCGTAGAATTCCATGATTTATCCTCTACTGTAATAAAACTGATCCGAAAATTTACGGGTGCGGAGTACAAGTCAGTGCGTTTGAATGAACCCATCTACAGGTATGGCCTGGCGCTTCAAATCAGCGGCAGAGATGTAGCAAAAATTGGTTTTTTGAATAAAAGTATTTGTGCAAAACTTGAAATAGTTCAGGATGTTTTTTATGCCGAGGTGGATTTTGATGGGTTACTTCTGGTTGCGGATAAGGGATTAAAGGTCGAAGAAATTTCGAGATTCCCTGAAGTGAAGCGCGATTTATCACTCGTTCTCGATAAAGCAGTCACCTTTGAACAGGTGCAGGAAGTAATCAACGACAGGGAGTTTTCAGGCGTACTCAGAGACATTAATGTTTTTGATTACTATGTAGGAGAAAAGATTGAAAAAGACAAAAAAGCATATGCTTTAAGTTTTATATTGCAGGATAAATCCAGAACGCTGACTGATCAGGTGATCGATGGAATTATGACCAGGCTGATGAATAAATTTGAAACTAAACTTGGGGCGGTTATCAGACAATAATTATGAAAAGAGACAGGTTAAACAGTGAACTTCAGATCCTCGAACGGAAAATAAGACTTCTGATTGCTCAGCATAATCAGGAAAAACAGAAGAGTGAAGATCTTGAAAATAGATACCTTGAACTCAAAGCCATTCTCGACGCCAAGGAACTGCAAATGCAAGACTTTCAAAATAGAAATAATATTGCTACTATTGTGAATAGTATTGCTGTGGGAGAATTTGAGGCAGCAGAAGTAAAAAATAAAATCGACGACTATATCAAAGAGATTGATCGTTGTATCAATCAATTGAGCAAGTAACAGATATATATCTTATCGCAAAATGGGTGAACTTTCGATCAAAATAAAAATAGCCGATAGGGAATACCCAATGAAAGTAGATGCCGAAGACGAGGAACAAATCAGGCTTGCGGGGAAAAAAATAAACGAAAAGATTAAAATGTATAGAGACCAGTTTGGTATTGATGACAAGCAGGACTTGTTGGCCATGGTCGCGTTCGACAGTCTCTATGAAAAAATCCAAACCGAAGCCAGTTCTGTTAATGCAGGCGAATCAGCGATAGATAAAATTAATTACCTGAGCAGACTGATCTCTGAAGTTACAGACGAGTCCTGAACTAGTCGAACTTTTAAATTTCTAAAGCTTCAGATCCCACCCAATTTATTTATTATATAAATTATATTCTATGGAAACCATTACTGCCTTGCTGGTTGGTGCCGTTGTGGGACTGATAGCCGGATTAGTTGTGGGAAGATATCTGCTAAAAAAGATCTTCTCATCAGAGCAAAAGAAAGCCTCGGAGCAGGCTGATATCATTATTCGTGAGGCCGAGTTAAAGGCCGAATCGATCAAGAAGGACAAAATCATCGAAGCAAAGGAACAACTTCTGAAATTGAAGTCAGATTTCGAAGAGGAAGCCAGCAA
Source organism: uncultured Roseivirgaceae bacterium (assembly GCA_964482185.1). Classification (GTDB taxonomy): domain Bacteria; phylum Bacteroidota; class Bacteroidia; order Cytophagales; family Cyclobacteriaceae; genus JAAUQL01. The sequence goes on along the minus strand of CAYZWN010000023.1, from coordinate 21,183 downwards.
CAAAAAAAGTCAGATTCTCGGCAATGAGAATAAACTGAAGCAGAAGGAGCAAAATCTCTCAAAGCAGTTCGAGCAAAACAAGCGTAAAGAAGCTGAGATGGACAGCATGAAAGAGAATCTCACCGCCCAACTCGAAATTCTGGCAAAACGCAAATCGGATCTTGAAAGGATCAGATTGGAACAGGTCAATGCACTGGAAAAAATTGCCAACCTTTCCATTGATGATGCCAGGAACCAACTCGTTGAAGCCCTGAAGGATGAAGCGCATACCAAAGCATCCTCATATATCAAGGAGATTATGGAAGAGGCAAAGATGACGGCTACCAAGCAATCAAAAAAGATTGTGATTGAAACCATACAACGGACAGCCACTGAAAATGCAATAGAAAACTGCGTCTCGGTATTTAACATTGAAAGCGATGATATTAAAGGTAAGATCATCGGACGCGAGGGTAGAAATATCAGGGCCCTGGAAGCTGCAACCGGAGTTGAAATTATTGTCGACGACACACCGGAAGCCATCATCATTTCAGGCTTTGACCCGGTAAGGCGTGAAATTGCCAGGCTTTCATTGCACAGATTGGTGACGGATGGCCGTATTCACCCGGCAAGAATCGAGGAGGTAGTTGCCAAGACCCGAAAAAATATGGAGGAAGAAATTGTCGAAATCGGTGAAAAGACGATCATCGACCTGGGCATTCACGGATTGCACCCCGAGTTAATCAAATTGATCGGCAGAATGAGATTCCGCTCTTCATACGGACAAAATTTACTTCAGCACTCCAGGGAAGTCGCCAAACTTTGCGCTACGATGGCCGCTGAATTGGGGTTAAATGCCAAGTTTGCCAAGCGCGCTGGTTTGCTGCATGATATTGGCAAAGTCTGGCCGGAGGAACCGGACATCCCGCATGCCCTATTGGGCTTGGAACTCGCCAAGAAGTATAATGAAAATAAGGAAGTTTGCAATGCTATTGGCGCACACCATGATGAGATTGAAATGACATCCATGATCTCGCCAATCATTCAGGCTTGTGATGCCATTAGTGGTTCGAGGCCGGGAGCCCGTCGCGAAATCATGGAGAGTTACATGAAGCGACTCAAGGAACTTGAGGAAGTGGCGCTGGGTTTTGATGGCGTGAATAAATGTTTTGCAATACAGGCCGGCAGGGAGTTACGTGTGATGGTGGATTCTGATGTCGTAACCGATACGGACGCATCCAGGCTCTCATTCGAAATCTCTCAGAAAATTGAGAAGGATATGCAGTATCCCGGGCAAATAAAGATTACCGTGATCAGGGAAATGCGCTCCGTGGCATATGCTAAGTAAAGTCTGGCAATAAAGATCGATTATTGGTAAATGGTTTTCTTAAGCTTTTAGCTGCAGGCTATTAGCTTTTAGCTTTGTCAAAAGATGATCAGACAATCTCGATGGTCAAAGTAGAAAACCGAAATCACAAGCGAGTATAGTCAATTGTCAGTAGTACCTGGTCAATGGTAATAATAGAAAATCCAAATCACAGATATCAAAAACCAAATAAATCGCAATGATCAAAATATCAAAGAATAAACAGGTTTTGGGTATTCTCGATTGAGTTTTGGAATTTATCTGTGATTTGGAATTTGATTTTTGGTGCCTGAAAGCGAATACCGGAGTTTGTTGACCGACACAAAGCAGAGACATTGAGTAAGTCATAAAAAAAGGCAGGGTTACCAAGTCCTGCCTTTTCATTTTTTAAAAATGAAATATTCTATTTTTTATATTTTTTGAGGGCATCTGCCATAGTGGCTCCGAGATCAGCCGGCGATTCTGAAACAAAAATGCCACATTCTCTCATTATTTTAATCTTGGCATCAGCTGTGTCTTCTGCTCCTCCGATGATTGCACCGGCGTGGCCCATTCTGCGGCCCGGAGGCGCTGTTTTGCCGGCAATGAAGCCAACCACCGGTTTGGTGCCATTGTCCCGGATCCAGTAGGACGCCTCTGCTTCCATGCTGCCTCCAATTTCCCCAATCATGATAATACCTTCCGTCTCTGGATCTTCCATCAACATTTGAACGGCTTCTTTGGTAGTTGTACCGATAATCGGATCGCCTCCGATTCCAATGCAGGTTGACTGACCGAGACCTTCTTTGGTTACCTGATCCACTGCTTCGTAGGTCAGTGTGCCGGAACGCGATACAATGCCAATAGTCCCCTTTTTGTGAATAAAGCCCGGCATGATACCGACTTTGGCTTCTCCCGGTGTGATGACTCCGGGGCAATTGGGCCCAATCAGTGTAATATTCTTATGTTTTATCAGGTCTTTAACAATCATCATATCCTTTACAGGAATACCTTCAGTTATGGTGATGACCGTTTTAATTCCAGCATCCACTGCTTCAAGAATGGCATCCGCCGCAAACGAGGGTGGGACAAATATGATGCTGACATTGGCGCCTGTTTTTTCAACTCCCTCTTTCACATAGTTGAATACCGGCTTTCCAAGGTGGGTTTGTCCGCCTTTGCCAGGCGTTACACCACCCACTACGTTGGTGCCATATTCAATCATTTGCTGGGCGTGGAAAGTTCCTTCTGTTCCGGTGAATCCCTGAACTAGAACTTTTGAATCTTTATTGACAATTACACTCATCTCATTTTGGTTTAGCGGCAAAAATATAATTTTAAAAATAGCTAACAAAACTTTAAACCTGGCTACTATTTATTGTATAAATGAAAGATTAAAGTCATAAAATTCTGTTATTTTCATTCATATCATAAAACACCGCCAAGAAATGAAAAAATCATCTGACACAACGAAACAAAAATTACACGAAATAATTATTGAAGCAGATACACCTCTCGGCAAGGCTTTCGACATATTGCTGATTTGTGCGATTGTCATTAGTATTGTAGTTGTAATGCTGGAAAGTGTGGCTGATGTCAACGAGCGTTATCATAGCTTACTCGACACACTCGAATGGAGTTTTACAATACTTTTTACTTTGGAATATTTTGCCAGGATTTATGTTCTGAAAAAGCCAATCCGATATATGATGAGTTTCTATGGTGTTATTGACCTGGTGTCTTTTCTGCCCACCTACCTGGCGCTTTTTTTTGCAGATGCTCAAACATTATTGGTGTTCCGTATTTTCAGGCTTCTGCGAATATTCAGAGTATTGAAATTGGTGAGGTTTCTAACAGAAGGAAACCAGCTTTATTATGCCTTAAAGGAAAGTGTGCCAAAGATTACGGTGTTTTTGGTCGGTGTTTTGTGCATCAATGTCATTAACGGCACATTGATGTATATCGTTGAAGGGCATGAAAATGGCTTTGAGAGCATTCCAAGAGGGATTTATTGGTCTATAGTCACCATGACAACTGTTGGGTATGGCGATATTTCACCACAGACCATTCTAGGGCAAGCCTTAGCCTCGCTTATCATGATTATGGGTTATGGCATCATCGCGGTACCAACCGGCATTGTCACCTCAAAAATGTATAGCATGAAGGGGCAAAAAGTCAAAACACTGGTATGTCCGGGCTGCGGGCGCGAAAGACACGAGCCTGATGCGAAGTATTGTCAGTTTTGCGGCGATAAACTATAGTTTCTGCGTTTTTCCTACTCATACAGCCGCGTGATGCTTTCATTGTAAAAGACCTGCCTCCATACCGTTTGATTTTTTATTATTGTGAAAAATCTACGTTTTATAATTATTTTTATGTGAAAATTACACAATATAAATGCGGTGCGATTTTTTTATTGCAATTGTTTTATCTTCCATTTATTCCTTTTTAATATAATAATATTGTATTTTTGTAAAAATGCATTTGTATATCATCATCCATTCATTAGCAATAAATATTGTGAAAAAATACTTTTAAAAATATCAGTTTTCACGAATTTTCGGATGGTTTATTTTGTTTGTAGTAGAGATACCGTTCAATTTTTTTTACGGTAATAAACTTTTTAAAATATTGACATAGTCTTCTTTACAGTAATTAATTGATAGAATTATGGATAAAACTATTGATGCCATCATTAAGAAATACAGTGGCGACAAAACCCGCTTGATGGACATCTTAATTGATACACAGGACGCTTTTGGATTTATTCAGGAAAATGCTGCGGACCAGATTGCAGAGACCCTTGATATTTCGCGCGTTGATCTGGAGCAGACCATTTCTTTTTATCATTTTTTTTTCCAGAAGTCCAGAGGCAAATACACTATTTATCTCAATAATAGTGCAGTTGCCAATATGCATGGCCGGAAAGAAGTAGCCAAAGCTTTGGAGAAAGAAGCAGGTATCAAATTCGGACAGGTGACCGAAGATGGATTGATTGGTCTTTTTGAAACCTCTTGTATAGGAATGAATGATCAGGAGCCGGCGGCCATCATCAATGGAGCGGTTTTTACCCGATTGACACCATTCAGGATAAAGGAGATTATTCGCGATATCAGGACTGGTGTAAAGCTGGAAGATATGTACCACGCCAGTTTCGGTGACGGAAACAACAGCCTGGAACTTATCAGGACAGTGGTAAACAACCACATTATGAAAAAAGGCCCGATTCTGTC
>CAYZWN010000023.1:0-16526 GCA_964482185.1 uncultured Roseivirgaceae bacterium | reverse complement strand
ACTGAGCGCCCAAGGCTGCTTATTGAAGGGATGGTTGTTGCAGCATACGCCATTGGCGCCGAAGAAGGCATTCTGTATCTCCGCTATGAATATAAATATTTACAGCGCTTTCTCGAGAGCATTCTTGAAGAAATGAGGCATCGTCACTTACTTGGTAAAAATATTGCCGGTAAAAAGGGTTTCAATTTTGATATCCGGATACAGTTTGGCGCCGGAGCCTATGTGTGTGGCGAAGAGTCTGCCCTGATCGAATCAGCAGAAGGCAAGCGGGGAGAGCCACGAGACAGACCGCCATTTCCTGTAGAAAAGGGCTATCTGGAACAACCAACCGTAGTCAACAATGTTGAAACCTTATGTGCCGTAGTGAAGGTAATAATTCACGGAGGCAATTGGTACAAAGGCTTTGGCACGCATGAATCGACCGGAACTAAGCTACTTTCTGTTTCCGGTGACTGCAGATTCCCAGGCGTTTATGAAGTAGAGTGGGGTTTTTCAGTAAACGATATTCTCGAAATGGTAGGAGCAGAGAACGTCCAGGGCGTTCAGGTTGGAGGCCCTTCCGGGTCATGTATCGCACCAAGTGCTTTTGAACGAATCTTGGGATATGAAGATCTCGCAACAGGAGGATCGCTCATCATCATTAGCAATCGCAGAGATATTTTAAAGGACATCGTTCTAAACTTCACTGACTTTTTCATCGAAGAGTCATGCGGCTCTTGCACACCTTGCCGCACCATGCCTTTATTGATGCGGGAAAAGCTGCTTAAAATCATCGATGGCAGAGGCATCATGCAGGATCTGATGGATATTGAGCGATGGAGTATTGTGATGCGGGCCAATCGATGTGGGCTTGGGCATACAGCACTTAATCCAATTCTCTCCACGCTCAAGAATTTCAGGCATCTTTATCTGAATAAGATTCAACGCGGGGTGGAATTTGATACCGGTTTCAGGCTTGATGAAGCCATGCTGGAGGGAAAACTCGTTACAAACAGAAATTAATGAAGTGATATGAATCAGCTTATTGAGTTTAAAATAGACGGAAAAGAATGCATGGGGCAGAAAGGCCAGTACCTCGTGGAAGCGGCCAAAGAGAACAATATTTATATCCCAACACTTTGTAACATTCCTGGCCTGAAACCGCGCGGTGCCTGCCGGATATGCAGTGTTAGGGTGAATGGCAAACTCATGACTGCTTGTACTACTCCTGTCGTCGAGGGCATGATTGTTCAGAGTAAGTCACCTGATATTGAGGATTTGCGCAAGTCGATTATTGAGTTGATGTTTACGGAAGGCAATCACTTTTGCCCGTCATGCGAAAGAAGCGGAGATTGCGAATTACAGGCTTTAGCCTACAGATATAAAATGCTCGTCCCGCGTTTTAATTTTCAATTCAGGGAAAGATCAATTGAAGCAACGCATCCTAAGCTCGTAAAGGATCACAACAGGTGCATTTTGTGCAAACGTTGCGTGCGAGCCATAAAAGACGAGCAGGGAAGGAGCATGTTTGCATTTGGCAGACGCGGTCATAATGTCCTGATCAATATCGATACAAAGTATTCTCACGGCATGACAGACGAGCAGGCAAAACAGGCGGCTGATATCTGTCCGGTTGGTGCAATCCTGGTAAAGGAAAAGGCATTCGAAGTGCCAATTGGCCGGCGTAAATATGATCTGCAGCCCATAGGAAGTGAAGTAGAAACAATAGAATAATAAAGATGAATAAAACGATAATTGCGACAACATCGCTGGCAGGTTGCTTTGGATGCCACATGGCTCTATTAGATATAGATGAAAAACTTCTTGATTTGATCGAACTGGTCGAATTCAATAAGTCACCGATTAATGATATAAAGCACTTCACCAAAATGTGTGACATTGGTCTGATAGAAGGGGGCTGCTGCAATGATGAAAATGTGCACGTACTGAAGGATTTCAGGGCGCATTGTAAAGTATTGGTATCTGTTGGTGAGTGCGCCATCATGGGCGGTTTGCCCGCGCTTAGAAATACCGTTCCGCTCCGGGAATGTCTTGAAGAGGCCTACCTGACCGGGCCCAGCGTAATAGGAAACAATGAGGAAGGCATCATTCCGAACGATGAGGAATTGCCCGTGTTGCTCAACAAGGTTTATCCGTGTCATGAGGTAGTTCGTATTGATTATCACTTGCCGGGATGCCCTCCGCGGGTTGAGCTGATCTGGGAAGCACTCTACGCCCTTATCACCAACAATCCTCTGAAATTGCCTTATGAAGTCATCAAGTTTGATTAGACAAAAAGTATAAATAAAATGGGACAGAAGTTAACAATAGAACCAGTAACCAGAGTTGAAGGTCATGGAAAAGTGACCATTCACCTTGACGATGAAAATAATGTTGTCCAGAGCCGACTTCATATTGTCGAATTCCGAGGATTTGAACGGTTTGTTCAGGGCAGGCCATATTGGGAAGCGCCGGTATTGGTACAGCGATTGTGTGGAATTTGCCCGGTAAGCCACCACCTTGCAGCAGCCAAGGCACTGGATGTAATAGTTGGTGTTGGTCCGGATGGTTTAACGCCCACAGGTGAAAAAATGAGGAGGCTGATGCATTACGGACAATTTTTTCAATCACATGCGCTCCATTTCTTCCATCTTGTAAGTCCTGACCTGCTTTTCGGTATCAATGCAAATCCGGAAAAGCGCAATGTAATCCAGGTTGCAAACGAATTCAAGAATCTCGCCGTGCAGGGAGTCATGATGCGCAAATTCGGGCAGGAGATTATTAGAGCTACTGCCGGCAAGAAAATTCATGGAACGGGAGCCATCCCCGGAGGCATCAATAAAAACCTTTCACTCGAAGAACGCGATTTTTTTGTCAAGAGCAAGGATCCCATGAACATCGACAAAATGATTTCCTGGTCGCAAGAGGCATTGGAGTTATTCAAAGGATATCATAAAGAAAACAAGGCCTTTGTCGATGGCTTTGCTGCATTTCCTTCCCACCATATGAGCCTGGTTCGGGCAGATGGTGCGCTGGATTTTTATCATGGAAATCTCCGTGCCGTGGACCATAAAGGAAATAAAATACTGCACGATATCGACTATCAAAATTACCTTGACTACATAGGAGAGGAAGTAAAAAGCTGGAGTTATATGAAATTTCCGTTCCTAAAAAGTCTGGGGAATAAGGATGGCTGGTACCGGGTAGGACCTTTGGCCAGACTCAATACCTGTGATTTTATACCCACGCCGCTGGCCCAGAGGGAATTCGAATTATTTAAAGACTACACCGGCGGAAAGCCAAACAATATGTCGATGCATATGCACTGGGCGCGCCTTATCGAAACGCTCCACGCTGCTGAGGTGATGAATGACCTCTTAAATGACTCTGATTTGCAAGGCAACGACCTTGTTACCAAAGGCAATAAGTGCAATGAAGGCATCGGCCTGGTTGAGGCACCGCGGGGAACCCTCTTCCATCACTATAAAATTGGTGATGACGATTTAATTACCATGTGTAACCTGATTGTGTCCACAACACATAATAATGAACCGATGAACCGTGCGGTGAATCATGTGGCTAAGGAAATGATTTCAGGACAGAAATCCATCAAAGAGGGTATGCTCAATGCGGTTGAAGTGGCAATACGGGCTTATGACCCCTGCCTGAGTTGTGCCACACATGCTATGGGCAAAATGCCATTGGAGGTATGTTTGTATGATAGTGAGGGTACACTGTTAGATCAGAAGTTAAAATGAAGGACACGCTAATATACGGATATGGCAATATAGGACGGCAGGATGACGGCCTCGGGATTTTATTGGTTGAAAAATGGGAAAGATGGTCCAAAAAGCATGGTCTCCTTCATTTAGATTTTGACTATAATTTTCAACTTAACATTGAAGACGCTGACACGATCAGCAGGTATAAAAAAGTCATATTTGTGGACGCAAGTATCGAAAAGGACAACAAAGACGTGAAGCTTAATCCTGTTGAGCCTACCGGTCAGACTGAGTTTACCATGCATGCGATGCATCCGGGATTCATCCTGCATTTGTGCAATTGCCTTTACGACAAATATCCGGAAGTGTGCCTGCTTTCTATCAGGGGGTATGAATTTGAATTTGAAGCGCCACTTTCATCGCGGGCGGAGCGAAATCTTGATCTGGCGCTTGGTTTTGCACTTGAAGTGTTGACGATACCCCGACCCGAAATGGCCATGGCATATCTGGAGCGTTTATTATAAACTTAAAATGAAGTATTATGGATTTTGAATCTTCTGTAATGGGAATAGAAATGCGCAATCCAATTATTGTTGGTAGTTCATCTCTCACAAACTCCGTTGAAAATATAAGGAAGTGCGAACAGGCAGGTGCCGGTGCAGTTGTTCTAAAGTCACTTTATGAAGAGCAAATTATATACAATTCCCAGCAAGTCGCCGAACATGACGATATGTATCACTGGTATCCTGAAGCAATGGAGTTTGTACAGTCGCTCTCGATAGAAAATGGTCTCGAAAAATACCTGGAGCTAATTAAAACGGCTAAACAAGCAGTCGGCATTCCGGTCATTGCCAGTATTAATTGTTTTTCAGACAAAAACTGGGTTTACTTCACAAGGGAAATTGAACTGGCAGGAGCCGACGCCCTTGAACTGAACATCAGTATCTTTCCGGAAGATGACCGGCAGTCTTCGGAAGAGCTTGAAAACCGTTATATAAGTATAATTCATGAAGTAAAAAAGGTAACCAGGCTACCTTTGGCGGTCAAGGTAAGTGCTTATTTTACAAACATCAAAAGCATCACAAAACGGATGGCCAAAGAAGGCGTTGCCGCGCTTGTGCTTTTCAACAGATATTACAGGCCTGATATCGACATTGATAATATTCAATTGACTACAAAAGATACCATATCTGGACCAGAGGAAATAACCCTGTCTCTGAGGTGGATAGGCCTGTTATCACCAAAATTGAAGTGCGATCTCATAGCTTCAACAGGAATCCATAATGCTGAAGGTGCAATCAAGCAGATATTGGCAGGTGCGGCTGCAGTGCAGGTTTGCTCTGTATTATATGAAAATGGCATTTCATATATCCGGGAAATCCAGAGTGACCTTCAGAGCTGGATGCGGCGCAAAGGGTATTACCGGTTAAATGAATTCAAAGGACTGATCAATAAGGATCCGCATAATTCACTTGCATGGGAGAGGATACATTATATGAAGAAATCTTCCGGTCAGATTATTAAACCCATTATGTCATAGGCTGCTCAACCAATCAATTTATTAAATTCAGGAATTCACTATAAGTGGCTATCAGTAATGCACGCATTCATCGCGCGAGATTTCGCATGAGCAAGACTACCATTTCTCTGATTCAGCCACCTCCCCAAATCAGAGATCAGATGTATTCTTTTAAGACCAAAAGTTAATGACCGTCCGATTTCGGACAAATGTGTTCATCTGTGAACTGGTAGGATTCAGATCAGCCGTTTATTTGACTGGTTTTGAAGCGATTATGATTGGCACATTTGTTGGCAATTTCAAACTGAATTTATTGAATCGGAATGGATAGCGCACCGGAAAAAAGCAGCCGGACATGTAAGCATCGCCCATTGACATAGTTTGGCTTTTTTCAATTTGTTCATTGAATCGATTTCTATCCGCACCTGAATTCAAGATTGAAGGTTTAAATGAATGCAATTGATATGATCAAAATACGCTCGTTGACAAAGGTTTATAAATCACAAAATGCGGAGAAGCCCGCACTGAATAACCTAAGCTTAGAAATCAGTCAAGGCGAATTTGTGGCAATAATAGGTCCTTCAGAATCCGGCAAATCAACATTACTCAACATACTTGGCTTGCTTGACAGCCCTACTGAAGGCTTTTATCAATTCGGTAAGCAAGATGTTTCGAGGATATCGGATCGGGAGCGGGCAGAAATAAGAAAGTGTTTCGTTGGGCATGTTTTTCCTGATTTTAACCTTGTTGATGAATTGACAGTTTTTGAAAATGTGGAATTGCCGCTTTTATATCTTGATGTAAAAGCTTCGGATCGCAAACCGAAGGTGGCAGATATTCTTGAGCTGATGCATATTGGGCATCGTCGCAATGCTTTTCCACAGTATTTGTCACCTGAGCTGCAGCGCAGCGTAGCCGTTGCAAGGGCAATTGTTACTAAACCAAAGCTTTTTTTGCTGGACGAACGGCCCGGTAACCCGGGTCTCAATAGAGATGAAGAGTTGATGAAGACCCTGCTGCAATTAAATGAGGATGGTGTAACCATCGCGATGGTTACACAGTCACCTTATGAAGCCAATTATGCGCATCGCATCATTCATCTTTTCGGAGGTCAGGTAGTGACTGAAAATAACAGTGAGAATTTCTCATTATAGATGAATATCGCTTGTGACCGACTGAAATGGAAATGTAAATTTTGTGTACGTTTTGTTCAGTATGGTGGTCGATATCGGACGTATTTCAAAAGGAATATTTATTTAAAGCATTGATAAATAATTGTTTACGAAAATGGCACCAATCTTGGTCAACCTATAGATGACGACCAAATCACATCATAATGAAATTTAAAACCAAAATCCTTACTTTGAATCATAAGCACAAATCCCGAAGAACCATTGTGCTGGCCGGGGTTGTACTGAGCTTTTTCCTTATTTATGACTTTCGTGCACAAGAGACCAATATCGATGACTTTTTACCGCATATTACAACAGCGGATTCTGCAACGATTATTGAAACCCGAACAAATCAGCCCACTGGTGAGCAGGCCAGGAAATACCATAATTTTCTTTCTGCCTATTTTATCCAGGAGTCAGCGCATGAGCGATCTGGAAATAAGGATGAGCAAGACAGGGAAATCTTTACAAATCTGGAAACCCTTCGAACCATTGTAGTTGCACGCACTACCTCTTTATTCCGTTAAGAAATTCAGGCGGTCATTATTTCGAATGATGTAACGGCCAAAAATCAAGTGTCTTCCAATACCGGTTTCATCCAGTTATCGGGGATGCTCTCTATCGATTCCTTTAATTTTTCGCCCCATTGTTTACTGATTTCGAACATTTCATCCAGTTCGTATCTTTTGATATTGAATTTAAAGGAGTCTTTCTTGTACACAATCACATCGATGGGGAAGTCCACATCATTCGCACTGACGCGGGTGGAATCGAAGGATAGAAAACCGCTTTTGAGCGCGGTAGCCAGGGTTGAATTGAAGCTGATTGTCCGACGAAGGATGGGTTTGCCGTATCCGGAATTGCCTATTATGATAAATGGAGAGCCCTCACCAACTTCAATCCAATTGCCCTGCGGATAAATCTGGAAAATCTTTGGTTCCGGATCATCTTCGAGTTGCCCGCCTAGTATTGTATTCAAATCGAACGAAAAGCCCGAGGCCTCAAGCGATTTCTTATCCTCCTTCGCCACCCGCCTGATCTGGTTGCCAAGTGCATTCGCTGCCTGAAACATTTTAGTAAAAGCCACTTCGTTGTCAATGACTTCTTTAAAATATGTAAGCGCCTTATCGCGTACCGACCGCAGGCCCGAAGTCATGATAAATATCGCGTGTTTGTCGCTGACATGTGTTACGTATTTTTTTGCAATTGTGGTCTCCGTGCCTGATGTGAGACGCGTATCAGCAAGGGCCAGAAGACCCTGCTTTACTTTTATTGCCATGCAATAAGTCATATTATTGTTGATTTACTTTTACGGTATAATTCGTTTTTTGCTTTCCAAGCCCCTTTATAATTCCTTTTATCGGACTGCATTCACTGTAATCAGTGCCGTGACAAACCTTGATGTAGTGATAATCTTTCAGTACATTATTGGTGGGATCAAAACCAATCCACCCACAGCCCGGCACGCAGGCCTCGACCCATGCATGCATTTGAAGATCGCCTGTAAAATTCCGGCCCTGATTCAGGTAGCCGGCCACATATCGGCAGGGAATTCGGTTGAGCCTTGACAAGCCTATAAAAACATGGGCATAATCCTGGCAAACGCCCTTTTTCAGCGAAAAGGTTTCATCGGCTGTATTGTGTACATTTGTTACGTCTGGTGTATATTCAAAGGTCTCGTGAATTTTCTGATTAAGCCGGGTAAGATATTCAAAGACACCTTCTTCCTTATGTCTGTTCCAGTTGTCTTTTTCAATGTAGGCATCGTTTATTTCTGTCAGCTTTGTTGATCTCAGAAATATTCCGTTCTCAATCTGAAATTCGATGTCAGACAATATTTTTAAATCTTCCCCGAAGGTCAATGGGCTGAAATCAAAAGGATTATACTTTTTTACGTGCACATCGCATTTCAGGTGGATACGCAGGTCTGTAAATGACTTCAATGTCCGAAAGGTGATCTGGCTAAATCCATAATGGTTTTTTGAAATGTAATATGGTTCATGCATCGAATTGTGAAATTTAAACTGGTTGACATGTTGCCTGTCAGAATTGTGTGGCAATATTAAAAGTGAAAAAAATGACTCCCCAACATGATACTCGTATTCGTTCCGGGCGTCGTATTCAACTATATAATTTGGCATGCTTAATAGCTCAGATACTCTTTGGTCAGCAAATTATTCAAATTGTGCATGTAGCCCATCGTTTTTGAAATAAAATCTATTGGTTTTTTTTCGATATCTGCGATGGTTGAATATTTGAGATATTCGGTTGTTCGGCCAACCTGCCATTCCAGTGAATTGGGCTTGATTTCTTTTTTCGGCCTGATTTGAAGTAAAAACTGCTGAAGGGCAGCGATGTTGTAAAGTACTGACCGCGAAAAATTCATATTAAGTACAAGGAATTCGAGCGATTGCTGCACTGTCGGGGCAGCTTTATATACTTTTCTAAACATATCCATGGCCTCCGCTGACTTGAGGAGCGTGGCCATTTGGTACGAAATCACAGATGCCGGAGGATTCATCTCTTCCAGTTTATGCACATCTTCCAGTTTGCTAACAATGATCCGCATAATTTGTACCGACCTTTCAAGATGAATTCCCATTTTGATGAAGGCCCAGACCTCATCATGTAAAAGCGTGTTTTGGATATTGTGTTTGACAAGGGCACAGTTGTCGATGGTAGTCTGTGTAAATTCATGCAAGCCCTTGGTGCGGTAGTACTCTTCCGGAAAATCGACGATAAACCGATAGAACTTATTCACAATTTGCCACAGTTCGGCAGAAATAAGATCCCTTGCGCCCCGGACATTTTCTCTGGCCGCCAAAACTGATGACTTAATAGAGGATGGATTGGCAGCATCAAGCGCTACTTTTACCAGTGTATCTTCTTCGAGTATGTATTCTTTTTCCAGATCAATGCCAACCATCGACAGAATGGATTTCAGCACAAAATCATGCTGAATATCGAGTTGTGATTCCAGCGATGAAAAATACTGGACATTCAGATAGCGGCATAGGTGCTCGGTTCGTTCGATATACCTTCCAAACCAATAAAGATTGTCAGCGACTCTTGATAGCATCATATTGTTGTTCTTTTACTTTACTTTGGTTTTTAAATGACCCAGGTGTCTTTAGAACCACCACCCTGAGAGGAATTGACAATCAGGCTTCCTTTTTTCAAGGCTACCCTGGATAATCCACCCTTCAGAACATATTCCATATTTTTCCCAAGAAGCGTATATGTTCGCAGATCGACGTGGCGGGGCTCAAAACTTCCGGTTCCTTCAATATATGTCGCGTGCATTGAAAGCGACATCACGGGTTGAGCGATATAAGATCTGGGATTTTTCTTGATTATTTGCCGCATTTCCTCGGCCTGCTGTTTGGTGGAGTGTATTCCTACAAATATACCGTATCCTCCCGACTGGTCAACCGGCTTAACTACCAATTCCTCGATATTTTCCTGTATGTAAACCATATCGTCGGGTTTTTCGCATCGGTATGTTTCCACATTTTTTAGAATTGGCTCTTCATCCAGATAATACCTGATGATTTCGGGCATATAAATGTAAACAGCCTTATCGTCGGCGACCCCGGTGCCGGGGGCATTGATCAGCGTTATGTTTCCTTCCCGATAGACGTTCATCAACCCCGGGACTCCAATTGTTGAGTCTGGGTTAAAGGCAATTGGGTCAATGTAATCATCATCAACCCGGCGGTACAATACATCCAGCTTTTTCTTTCCATATATGGTTTTCATATACACAAAACCATTCTCGACAAACAAATCCCTGCCTTCAACAAGCTGCACACCCATCTGCTGGGCTAAAAATGCATGTTCATAATACGCCGAATTATAAATGCCGGGAGTCAGGATGGCGCAAACAGGCTCATCGATACCTTCCGGCGCCACAGACTGCATGCATTCAAATAATTCCTGCGGATAATTGACTACCAACTGCACTTTGAAGTTTTTGTAAAGGTTAGAGAAGGTTTTTTTCATGGCTTCCCGGTTGCTCAAAACATAACTGACACCGGATGGGCATCTGACATTATCTTCCAGTATATAAAAATCACCATCTTTGTGTTTGATGATATCTGTGCCGGAAATATGATTGTATATCCCGCCGCTTGGCACAAAATCCATCATTTGCTTCAGATAGTTACCGCATGAAAAAATCAGATCCACATTCAGTATCCCCGATTTGAGTATGCGCTTTTCATTGTAGAGGTCCTCCAGAAACAGATTGATGGCGTGGTTGCGCTGTATGACGCCGGTTTCGATTGTTTTCCACTCGGCTTTGGATATAATCCGTGGAAAAAGATCAAATGGAAAAATCCGTTCTATGCCCTGGTTGTTTTCATTGTATGTGGCAAAAGTGATTCCCTGAAGCAGAAAGGATAACTTGGCGGATTCGTTCAGTTGATTGAATTTATCAACATCAAAATCATTGAAACTTTTAAAAAATGGCTTGTAGTGTTTGCGAATCTCACCGCTTTCCGTAAAAACTTCGTCATACTTGTCTTCTTCCATGATGTAATTCAGGAAAAGACTTGATTCAGATTCAATTTTCATGCGCATTTAAATTTTAAAAATTTTAACAATATAATTAATCTATTGATTTAATGTTAAGTATAGATCAATAAAATTGAAAATAGTATAATAAAAATACGAAATACTGAATTTTACAAATATCCCAAAACCGGGGGTGCATGATTTCGTGATCGCGGTAACCCGGATTTATCTCCCCGTGAATTTCTAAAACCTGAGGAATATTACTGCATATTATTATTTCAACCAGAGCAAATTCAATAGCACTTCGTGTCTGAAATTTGGGAATCGTGCATAGCGCACGTATGATTTCAGGGTAGCCCTGACCGTGAATTTTTTTCTTGTCCTTTTATGGATAGCAAATCACTAACCGATATATTTACCAAAATCAGACAGTAATACTCTTAAGAGATGAAATTGCGCGCAGAAGAGCTACGTTCCCTTAATGATCTGGTTTCGGAGATCATTTCAAAAGCAGAAAAACTTGAAGCCAAATATGAAAGTGAAATCGATGCCGTGCATCATTTTTATAAGCGAAGCGCTCAGAATCTCATCCACTATCTGGCTTTTCGAAGCCTGGATATCGACCAGTTGCAAGACAGGCTCAGAGAATTTGGTCTGCCCTCACTTACCCATATCGAAGGCCATGTGATGGATAGTTTGTTGTCTATAAAAACTATCATCAATCATTTGCTCGGAAAACAAAAAGTAGAGCACAAAAAAAGAGTCATCAGCCTTTCAAACAGTGAAAAGATCAGATCTAAAAATACCAGACTGCTTTTCGGATACCGGTCAAAGTTCAGGTCAACGCGTATTATGGTTACGCTGCCGGGCACGGCTACTGAAGATCCTAAATTTATTCTGCGGCTGCTCAAAGCCGGTATGAATGTGGCAAGAATCAATTGCGCACATGATGATCCTGAAGTTTGGGAAAAACTCATATTGGCTTTGGAATCAGCAAAAAAGAAGCTCAATAAGCAATGTAAAGTGATGATGGATCTGGGAGGCCCGAAATTGCGGACAGGCCAGATAGCTGATGGGCCCAAGGTAGTGCACATCAGTCCGCAAAGAAATGCTCTTGGCCGGGTAGTGACTCCTGCCCGGGTATGGATTGCGCCGCCTGACATTCCACCACCTGATGATACCGCCGATGCCGTGCTGCCGATTGACGAAGTATTGATGCGCAAAATCAAACGGAAGGGCAGCATCCACTTTGTGGACTCACGAGGTAAAAAATGTAAAATATCCATATTCAGAAAAGAGGGTGCCGGTAAATGGGGATTGTGCAAAGATTCTGCCTACGTTGAAAGTGGCACTAAAATGGAAGTCCGCCGGCACAAGAAGTCAGGACAGGAAGAGATATATGTCGGTGAAATGTTACCCATCGAGCAGTTTCTGCTTTTAAGGGAGGGAGACGCGCTTTTGCTGACAAAAGAGCCTGAAGCCGGACAAAATGCCGTTCACAGTCCCTCAGGAGAGCTAATCAGTGCCGCGAAAATCTCATGCACATTACCTGAAATATTTTCTTATGTGAAAAAAGGTGAACCAGTCTTTTTTGATGACGGAAAAATTGAGGGAATCATTCAGGAGGTCCATGAATCACATTTATTGATAAGAATAATCCATGCAAAAGATATGGGTTCAAAACTCAGGGCCGATAAGGGCATTAATTTGCCTGAAAGTGCTCTTTTGTTTGGCGGCCTGACGGAAAAAGACCGACACGATATGAATTTTGTGGTTCGATATGCTGATGCGGTGAATTATTCTTTTGTGAATGAACGGGAAGATGTCGTTATGTTGCAATCCCTCATCCGGGAGTTGGAGGGCAATACAGGGATCATATTAAAAATCGAAACACAAAAGGCTTTTAAAAATCTTCCGGCTATTTTACTGCAAGGTATGCAGAGTTACCCCATTGGAGTCATGATAGCGCGTGGCGATCTGGCAATTGAAACAGGTTGGAAAAATTTTGCAACCATACAGGAAGAAATATTGCGCATTTGTGGAGCTGCGCATATTCCCGACATCTGGGCAACCCAGGTACTGGAATCCATGACAAAAAAAGGCATCCCTACCCGTGCCGAAATTACAGATGCCTCTATGGCCCAGCGATCCGAATGCGTCATGCTCAACAAAGGGGTTTATATCGAAAAGGCAGTGAAACTTTTGGATAAAATTATTACCAGGATGCAAAGGTATCAAAGTAAACAACAGACAGTGCTGCCAAAGCTTGCCAGGGCGGAGCAATTGGAGCTCGACTACTTTAAGTCAGAATAATTTGTGCTTGAACAATGCATAGCCTGTCCTGTTTGTATATGTAAGAATTAAAGTTTCATATTAATAAATCTTTTTAATGGTTTTTCATTTTATTGCGGCTGATGCAGAGGATTTTACTGATCTCACTAATCTTCAACTTGAGGTCTGGCGAAACAAAGGTTTCACTAAAGAGGTGCTTGCTCAGCTAAATGAGAAATTAGCCATAACCCCTCAATTTATCCGGAATAACCTGACGACCAAAATCCTTGATATCAATGGAAAAATCATCGGTTTTGGAGCATTGCTCAAAGCAGAGAATGAAGAAGTCATGGAGATTTCACATTTTATTGTTCTGCCGGATTTTAACTCCACACCTGCATTGAAGTATTTTTTGAAACATCTGGAAGAAAAGGCACCTCGCCGTACTGTAATTAGGGTGATTGCCGATTCTGATTTATTGAAATTTTTTCAGGAAAACGGATACAAAAAAGTCGGCGATGCAACCATGTATCCCACAGGACATATTTTGCCGGTGATGAAAAAAACGCGATGAGAAGTTTTTTGTTATGCCATTGCACTTCTGGTTTATGTTCAAGCCTGCTGGCGAAATATGTTTTTGAAATAAACTGAGTTATGAACTTAAAGCGTATTATGATTTGGATTTTATTTGGTGTTTTTTTAATTCTCGGGCTGTTCAACGCCGGAGCATATTACTTTTCAGCGCCCCGGTATAGCGGGCCTGTCACAGATCATTTCGATGGCAAAAAGTTCATCAATCCCGGAAATATTAGGGCAAAGGGGCTCGGTGATTTACTCAAATGGGTATTAAACCGGGAAAAACAACCCTGGCAAAAGGAAGCAGATCCCTTCATCGGCCCGGCTCCAAAAGACCGCATTAACAGTGGTGCGGTTGTTACATTTGTAAATCATGCCACTTTTTTAATCCAAACCCAGGGATTGAATATCCTCACCGATCCGGTATGGAGCGAGCGTGCCAGCCCACTTTCTTTTGCAGGGCCAAAGCGAATGCGACCTCCGGGTATCCGTTTTGAAGAGCTCCCTGAAATCGATCTCGTGCTTATCAGCCATAATCATTACGATCATCTGGATGTGCCAACAATGAAGCGTTTGATTCGCAAGTTTGATCCATCGATTATTACACCTTTGGGTGTGGGTAAATTTATTGAACAAATGGGCGGACGTGTGCTCAAAGACATGGATTGGTGGCAGGAAATCAGTATTTCGGAGCATTGCCTGATAACCAGCGTACCTGCCCAACACTTTTCCGGGCGTGGATCCTTTGATCGCGACGCAACCTTGTGGTGTGGCTATGTAATCAAAACCGGGGAAGAACATATATACTTCGCCGGTGATTCAGGCTATGGGCGCTTTTTCAAGGAAATTGGTGATAGATTCGGGGAAATGAAATGCTCCATGATACCGATTGGCGCTTACAAGCCGGAGTGGTTTATGTCTCCAATACATATCTCGCCTGAAGAGGCCGTGCAGGTGCATCATGATGTAAGATCGGCTTTTAGCATAGGTATGCATCTTGGCACCTTCCCGCTGGCAGATGACGAACCCTCCCAAACGCTTGAAGATTTGAAGAGCGCTTTGATCAATTCAGGCTGCGATGAGCATGAATTCGTTGTGATGCAAGAAGGAACAAGCATTAGTTTCTGATTAGCAGGTACTCATTGGCCATTGGCTGACCGCTTCTTTCTCATTGTTCGTATTCTTTTTATCAAGCATTAGATTGTTCAAAACCCTGCATCCTGAAACGTGCTCGTGCGGTAATTGGAAGCATTCCAAACTACAGCCTTATGGAACAAATACCGCCGGATTAGGTGTTTCATAATTAAATTATCAGCATGAATCAGGAAATAATAGATTGTTTAATGCATGGGGATCCCTCGGTGGTTTATCAAACCGGCAGGGATTTGCTCGAACTTCCCGAGGTTGAACTCACCCGCTTACAGGATAAGATTTCTGAAAGCGGCTGGGGTAAAGATTTATTATCAAGACAGGACGCAAGAGGTATGTGGGGTGGCGGTTTGTACGGCCCAAAATGGATATCCACCCACTACACACTCATGACATTACTGCGACTTGGCTTAAATCATGAAAACTCCAGGGCGAAAAAGGGGTGCATGCTGTTGCTTGACAACGGGTTTTGTGAAGATGGGGGCATCAATCATTCCAAAAGTGTAAAGCACGGTGAGACCTGCGTTTCTTCCATGACTCTGAATTTGCTTTGCTATTTTAAGATCAGGGATAAGCGGGTAGAATTACTTTTCGATTATTTGCTCAAGGAACAAATGCATGACGGTGGATGGAATTGTGAGCGCTGCAATGGCGCAAGTCACAGTTCCTTTCATACAACAATCAGTGCCCTGGAGGCTTTGTTGCAGTATGAATTCCAAAATGGTGATCGTACCGGAGCCATAAGTGCCGCAAGAAAAATGGCGCATGAGTTTTTTCTGAGCCACCATTTGTTTAAGTCGGACAAAACCGGAGAAATTGTGCATCCCCAAATGACCCGTTTGTCTTTTCCGCCCCGATGGAAATACGATATAATCAGGGGCCTCGATTACTTCCGTGAGGTCAAAGCACCTCACGATCCCAGGTTTTGCGATGCGATTACATTACTAAAGAAAAAGCAAAAAGATGGCAAATGGCCATTACAACAAAAATATCCCGGCCGCGTGTTTTTTGAAATGGAAAGAACCGGCCAACCTTCCAGGATGAATACGCTTCGCGCATTGCGTGTGCTTAAATGGTGGGGTTCAAAACCTTTTACATGCTGATTGATATAGAGCTATTTATAATAGCTTTTCGTCAATTTTATCAAGGTTTTTCTTTATTTCTGTGCGATAAAAAGCATTTACCTCGCATTTTACTTTTCTGATTCATACTTACTTCACCTTGTTTCTATCTTCCTGCCGGCATCAGTACGCATTGGTTTTCAATTATTTTTCAGGACCTGTAGAGTGTGTAATACTATGGATTTCAGGTGTCTGAGCAACAAAGCATTTCTTAAATCCCAAAAGTAAAGCATTAATCAACCCTCATTTCATGAAAATATTACATGGATATTGGTTACAATTGTATGAAACCAAGAATTAATTATATATTATCAATATTTGTGCTTGGTTCAAAAGAGTGGATAAGTTGTACTGTGAGGTATTTTAGAGTAATGAGAAAGATTTTATTATTCATATTAATCAATTTTATTTTTATCAGCATAGCCCTGGCGCAAAAGGAGAAATATGAAAGTTTATTCATTTACAACTTCACAAAATACATCAAATGGCCGGATGGATATAA
>CAYZWN010000022.1:0-35777 GCA_964482185.1 uncultured Roseivirgaceae bacterium | reverse complement strand
GCCCATACCTGCTGGACCGGTCGCCGCTCAATCCGAAATTAAAGTATTGCGCTCCGTCAAGAAAAAACGCCCGCTTTTCAGGAAACAGCAGGCTAAACCTTGTCAGGTTGATCTGCCGGCTGTCGGCTTCTGTTTGCGCAAAGTCAGTATTAAAAGTCAGCGCGGCTTTAATGCCAGGCGTCACCCTGTAAAAAATTTCACCGCCGATATTGAACAGAGGATTCTCATTTCGGATCATATTGGCATTATCCGTCTCGGGAATATCGATTCCGGTAATCACATATGGCCGGACATCCAATCCGATTCCCTTGGTGATACCATCGAGTCCTGTCAGAAGACCGGCGTCGGAAACCTGAAACATGTATGTATTCAGGTTGGCTACCGGCCAGTAAGAACTCTCCGATTTCCTCCTGATGTGCCGGATAATTTTCATACCCCACTCACTCTGACCGGGTTTAAAATTGAGCGTTTGAAATGGTATTGCAAGCTCAGCATCCCAGCCGCTATCGTGAATTTTTGATCTGCCTTCCCAAAGTCCGTCCCACTCTTTGTTGAATCCTGCGCCATTTTCACTTACCAGCGCATCGCCAATCGAACCCCTCGGTCCGATTTGAAACCAGTACCCATTTCGACTGTCCAGAAATGTGTCGAAAATGATCTGGACGCGGTCATCGTTGCCGAGGCTCACATCTCGTGCCAACTCGTTGGATGTGATCTTTTTCGGGTCATCGGCACAACGCATGGCTATGTAAATGAAATTTTTGTCATAAAGAAGCAGCACTTCGGTTTCTTCAGATACCGGTGCTCCGGTGTTGGGCAACCTTTGTACCAGTTCAGTTATTCGTGCAGCCTTTTCCCATACCGCATCATCAATTCTACCGTCTATTTTGGGTGCGCTGTCTGTATAAACGGCCCTGACCGATTTTTCGGCGAATGAAAGGCAGGGCAAAAAAATCAGCACAATCGATATCTGAAACCATCGATGGCAATTAATTTTCATTCATCACTTTTGGGTTAAATTTCCGTTTTTAACCGGAAACAATATCCTGGCAAAATCGCCAGTATTTTTCTTACTAAAGAATCAGTAGTCCGTACGCGTTCCCTCTTTGAATTTTTGGAATTCTGAAGGGGCATTCCTGGGCGGGAAGTGATTATTTGATTCATTTACATCGGCGGTCTCCTTGAAGGGGTCCATTACAATGCTTTCAACTTCCTTTCCGAAAACAAATACCCTGGTGATCTCTTCTTCGTTTTGTCTCCATATCTCTGCCGGAAGGCGTTTAATTTCTGAAGAGCCATCGCGGAAGTTAAACTGAACGATGACCGGCATTACCAGACCGCCATTGTTTTTTATTTTAACTTCATAGAAATTATTATTACCCTCCAATAATTCATCAGCATCTGAAAGAGCGGTTTTTAATGGCTTTGGGTACATGAGCTTTTCGTCAGCGCTTTCCAGATCATCATGGTTAAAACCTTGCGCATCATATGCATCTGATTCCTTGCCGGCGTTTTTCTTTTTCTTCCTGTCTTTATCGCCCCTTGCCAGGTTTGTTTCGTCATCGATCTGATTGTCGTATTTATACCAGTTCACGTCAGCCAGTTCGAGTTCGACATTATCAGTAGTGTAAAACCAACCTTTCCAGAACCAGTCCAGATCAACCGCGCTTGCATCTTCCATCGTCCTGAAAAAATCTGCCGGTGAGGGATGCTTAAAAGCCCATCGCTGCGCGTACTGTTTGAAAGCATGGTCAAAAAGCTCCGGGCCCATAATTGTTTCCCGCAATATCACGAGTGCTGTGGCAGGTTTTGCGTAGGCATTGTTGCCAAATTGCTTAATCTGTTCCGAATTCGTCATGATGGGAACCATGTAATCCTTACTTCCTTTCATGTAAGGAACAATCAGTTCGGGCGGGCCTCTTCTTGAAGGGTAGCCGGGTTCCCATTCCTGCTCGGTAAGATACTGCAGAAAGGTATTCATTCCTTCATCCATCCAGGTCCATTGCCGCTCATCAGAGTTTATAATCATCGGAAAAAAGTTATGGCCTACTTCATGGATAATCACTGAGATCATACCCTGCTTGAGCCTTTCTGAATAGGTGCCGTCTTTATTGGGCCTGCCATAATTGAAGCAAATCATCGGATACTCCATGCCGTTGGCAGCCTCAACCGAAATTGCTACCGGATAGGGATAATCAAATGTGTATTTGGAGTAAGTTTTAAGTGTCTGGGCTACCACTTTCGTGGAATATTCTTCATAGAGCGGGTTTGCTTCTTTCGGATAATACGACATCGCCATCACAGTTTTTCCACCAATCTCAACACCCATAGCATCCCAAATGAGTTTGCGGGAAGAGCCAAAAGCAAAATCTCTGACGTTTTCTGCATGGTAAATCCAGGTTTTCTTTTCTCCGGACTTTTTCTTTTCTTTTTCTATTACTTCCTGTTGCGATACAATGATCACCGGGCGATCGGAGGTTTTGGACTTTTCAAACAGTTCAATCTGTTTTGTTGTAAGTACTTCCTTGGGATTTTGTAAGGTTCCGGTTGAAGCGACAATGTGGTCGGCCGGCACGGTGATTTTCACCTGGTAATCGCCAAAAGGAAGTGCAAATTCCCCACGGCCAAGAAACTGTTTGTTTTGCCAGCCATTTACATCGTCATACACGGCCATTCGCGGGAAAAACTGTGCGATGGTGTATAGATAATTTCCATCCTCAGGAAAGTATTCCATCCCTGACCTTCCCCCGACCTTCAATCGGTCGTTGATATTGTAATACCATTTAACAGAAAAAGTGTAGCGCTCGCCAGGTTGTATGTCCACAGGAAGATCGATACGCATCATCGTCTTGTTAATTGTATAAGAAAGTGGCTTGCCTTCCACATCTTTTACCTCCAGAATTTTGTAACCAAGGTCATAATTGTGGCCAATCAGTTCCCTGATACCGCGTGCATTGAGATTATTCGCCACCTGCGAATTAGCTGAACTGTATGTGTCAGAATCAGGACTGCGCATATTTTGCTCCAATTGCAGCCACAGGTATGACAGCACATCAGGTGAGCTGTTTGTGTATGTAATTTCTTCATAGCCATGAATGGTCTGCTTGTCATCATTCAGTTCTACTTCAATTTTGTAGTCTGCCTTTTGCTGCCAATATTCATGACCCGGCGCACCTGAAGCGGTGCGGTATGTGTTGGGCGTGGGTAAAATTGTGCCCATCTGCTCAAACTTGCGTCCTTTAAAATCTTCCTGAGCCATGCCCGCAGATACCATGAGCATAAGCATTACAAACAATAAATCCCTCTTCATCGAAAATTAATTAGCTACCAAAACTTATACGCAAACATGATTGTGAGCGCCACACCGGCAATACCCGAGGATATCACCATCACCCAATCCCGCCGGTTGACTCCAAAGATACTCAAAAACAGGAACGCAAGCATCAGAAATGTAAGTGAAACTATCATCTGACCAACACTTAATCCCAAAATGAAAGCAACAAACTGGTCCCAAACCCTTGGGTCATCTTTTGTCAATCCGATCAGATAATTGCAATAGCTGAAGCCATGTATACCTCCAAATATGAAACCCAGCACATAGTTTCTCCTCATATTACCCTGATAACGAAAATTGCCCTGCTTTTTGAAAATGTTTGTAAAGGATGTGAAAAAGATGGTTACGGGCAGTAGAAAATCCAGAAGTTGGTCATTATAACGGACTACGTTATAGACACCAAGTGCAAGGGTTATGCTATATCCTGCTATGAAAATAACCAGAAGTATGATAACCTTTTTCCAATCCTTGATTGTGAATACTGCGAGCAGAGATATCAGGAATAAGATATAGCTGACATTGTAGATATCAAGTATATATCTGAAGCCCAGCTTATAAAACAATGCAAATTGCGACATAAAAAACCCGCTCTAACCAGCTTACAAAAAATTGTATTTTATAAAGAATCGCAATTATAATCTATAAATTTGAATTTATTTAGTATTTCAATAAATGGTTTCACTCCTTGTTCATCACCTCTTATTACTGGCCGGAATCATAAATCATGCATATTATGTGAGTGTATGTGAGATTTACCACAACCAGAAAACGGAGCAGCTTGAAATTACGATCAAAATTTTCGCTGATGACCTTGAGCTCGCATTGAGAAACGACGGCAATGACAGTATTTCCGTGGTTGAGGAGAATCCGGGACCGGGCCTGCAGGATGCATTGCAGAATTACCTGGATAAAAAATTTATCATCATCATAGATGATGCGAAACAGCCAATAAAAGTCATTGGCTTTCAGTTTAAGGATGATACTTTATTGTGTTTTGCCGAATCATCCAGGGTCAAAAGCATTAACCGATTCAAGATCATAAATATCATTATTTCTGAAATTTATCCAGAGCAAATCAATCTGACACATTTTCAGTATCATGGCCAAATGAAAAGTTTTAAAACGGGTATTGATGAACCGGATGGCGGGGTAGATGTCAGGCTATGGTAAGCTTTTTCCTTCAAAATGGAAGTATTTATACTCCTGCCATTTTTTCCCGTCATGCTTCAGCAACCACAGCCCTTCAACACTCATTTCTGCAAGAAATGATTTGTGTTTGTATTCAACCCATCCTTTCCGAAACATTTCCGGCTTCAAATCTTTAAATGCAAGCGTAATGTGCGGGTGGAAAGGTCTGCCGGATCCTTTGACGATATTCCCAATATATGTGGTGGCATTTTCGCTCAGGCGACGGTGAAGCGACTCAAATGCCTGATTTATTACAGGGCGGAGGTAAATCACTCTCGGTTTAAAACACCCGAAACCATCGATGGAAATTGAAAACGCATCGGTTTCTCCACAAACTGCTGTCAGCACTTTCTCAATTAATTCCAAATTATTATCTGCTGCTCTGAAAGGCGGTAAAAGTGTTATATGAGGAGGTGATCTTAGCGCGTGTGCACTGTGAAAGGAGTGTGCGAAGTTCATTTTTAGCCCTGTTACGATCGATTTTAGTGGTTCCGGAGGAATCAGGGCAACGAAATACAGGGAAGCAGTCTTCATAATGTAGCGTTTTTAGCGGGTTTTCCCCGAAAAATTATTGCATAAACTTGCATACTGTCCATTATTACAATTTTATTTTTACTTTTATAATTGAGTCTGATAGTTTAGTTTTTACATATGACTTTTCCAATTTCCAAAATCCTTCTATTTTGTTATTTTTTAACAGTGGTCAGCGGGCCTATATTTGGAAAAGGGTTTCTCCTGATTCACAGTGAGCAGGACACTATAGTAAAAATGAGCGGCCATGTTTATGATACCCTGTTCGATCCGCAGGAAAGGCTCGTTTTAAAAGCACGGATAATTCTTCAAAGTATTCCTCATGGTAATGAAATCGGAATTATCACATCTAATGATCAAGGCTATTATGAATTTTACGCGAATATGTCCACGACCTATAATGTAAGCGTAGAGTCTGAAAACCATCGAAAGCATACTCTGGTATTTGATCCGAATAAAGTAATCAGTGGCGACCAAATCACCCTTGACTTTTATTTAGAACCTGAGTTGAAGGAAAACCAGGTAATCAGGTTGGAGAAGCTGATTTTTGAGCAAAGTAAAGCCGCCATTACCACGGCCTCTTATCAGGAATTGAACAGACTTGTTTCGATTATGCATGAAAATCCAGGGATGCAGATTCAGTTGGAAGGTCATACCGACTATCGTGGTAATAAAAAAATGAATATGGAATTGTCAAGGCAACGCGTCGATGCGGTCAAATCATACCTGGTTAGTAAAAACATTCAGCCCGGCAGGATCAAAACAAAGGCATATGGCAGCACAAAACCGTTAGTCAGGGAACAATCGATCGAAGCCTCAGAAATCAACAGGAGGGTAGAAGTACGTATTTTAAAATTATAAGAACAATCAACGCAATTAAAAGATTAATTCATATGCTTAAGAACATTCTAACCACACTGCTCGTCTTCGCCTCGCTCAGCTCATTTAGTCAAAGAATTTACTGGGCGAGTCAGCTACTCGATTTTTCTTCAGAATTATCAGCATATGAATATTCTGCAGAACAGGTATTGGGAAAGCCCAATGTGCTGCCGCAGGGTGGAGACAACCCCAGCGCATGGATGCCTGCAAAACCCAATAAGCTTGAATACATTACCGTAGCTTTTGAAAAAGCAGTCCAGGTACAGCAAATAGTGATCGCCGAGTCCTATAATCCAAGTGCTTTGTATGAAATCTATTTATATGATGAGAACAACGCCGAGTATTTGGTTCACACATTTGATCCACGGCCTGTTGATCTTAAATCGAGGCTTTTAAGGATCAATATCGAAAAAACCGCTTATAATGTCGCGGCAATGCGCTTGATTCTCGACTGCAGAAAAGTCCCGGGATACTCCGCTATCGATGCTATCGGCGTATCCCCATCCAACAAACCGATAGAAATTATAATTGAACAGCCTCAGAACCTGAGAGAAAATATATTTGTTGAGCGACTAAGTGAAAATGTAAACAGCCAATACCAGGAAACAAGGCCACTTATCGCCCCTGATGGTAAAACTTTGTATTTCAGCAGAGCAAACCATCCCGAAAATACCGGTGGCGTGGATGATGAGAATGACATTTGGTACTCTGAAATAAACCCGCAAACGGGAGAATGGGAAAAATCCAAAAATCTTGGAGCGCCATTAAATAATAAGGGTCCGAATTTCATCAGTTCCATCACACCGGATGGAAACGCTATGACTGTGTTGTTAGGTAACCAATATGGAAACAGGGACAAGATGAAGCCCGGTGTATCTGTATCGTCTAAAACCAATGATGGGTGGAGTGCCCCCCAGTCGCTTGATATTATCAACGCTTTTATTGAATCAACGGATGGTAACTACTTCCTGGCAAATAACCGGAGGGTACTCATTATGGCCATCGATCGCTATGACACCTATGGAGGCAAAGACCTTTATGTCAGTTTTCTGCAGCGTGACAACCGCTGGACTGAGCCATTAAATCTCGGCAACGATATCAACACAGCCCATATGGAATCATCGCCGTACCTGGCGGCAGACAACGAAACCCTTTATTTTTCTTCGAAGGGATTCAGTGGCTATGGTGGCAGCGATGTTTATATAAGCCGAAGACTGGATGACTCATGGACCAACTGGACCGAACCTGAAAATCTCGGCCCGGATATCAACTCTACAGGAGACGACGTATTTTTTAACATACCACCCTCAGGACAATACGCTTATTATTCCAAGGCTTTGGAAGTGGGAAAAGGGGATATTTACCGAATTGCCATGCCGGTTTTTTATCAGCCCGCTCCTGTTGTGCGTGTTTCGGGTAAGGTAGCCGATGCAACATCCGGCAATCCTGTGATGGCGAAAATATCATATGATCTCCTGCCTGAAAATTCAAATGTAGGCTTTACAGTATCAGACACGCTGACAGGTGAATACGAGATTTTGCTCCCCGCCGGATCAGCCTATGTATTTAATGCTGAGGCGTCGGGCTATAAGAACCTCAGCGACCGGATTGACCTGCTCGATGAAACAGATTTTATTGAAATATCCAGAAATATAGAACTTGCTATTGGTGAAGAAGCACTTGCAGTCATCACAGATTCACCTGAGAGTGAAAAAATTGAAAAGTTCGTAAGGGGAGAATCAAATGAATTGATTCTTTCAAGCTCAATCACTTTTGAATTTGCATCTGATTTTCTGGATGAATCATCCCATCAGGTACTGGATAAAATTGCTGATTATCTCAAAGAAAAACCATCAATTAAACTAATGATCGAAGGACACACCGATAATATCGGTAGTGCCCAATACAACCTCAGCCTATCAAAAAGACGCGCACAGGCGGTTCAGGCGTATTTTGTAAATAAAGGTTTAAATAAGTCACGATTTGAAGCAAAAGGCCTGGGCATTCAGCAACCCATCGCCTCCAATGAAACGCCGGAGGGCAGGGCCATGAACAGAAGGGTGGTATTCTCAATCAGGCAATAAGGATTTACTATCAATTCATAAAAAACCTCATGTCATCAAAGCCATGAGGTTTTTTTATTTCAAATAGTTAAATGCTATATAGTCGGCGTATCCAGCTCGGCCAGCGAGTTTTCGATCTCAGCCGTCGTGAGTTCATGTTCTTCCAATTTGCCACTGAAGTAGGCATCATAGGCTGACATATCAAAATTGCCATGGCCGCAAAGATTGAAGAGAATGGTTTTGCTCACACCCTCTTCTTTACACCTTTCGGCTTCCTGGATGGCTGTTGCGATTCCGTGGTTTGCTTCCGGCGCGGGGATGATTCCCTCAGTCCTGGCAAACAGCACACCCGCCTCAAAGCACTCGATCTGGTGATGTGATCTGGCCTCAATAAGCTTATCCCTGAGCAACTGGCTCACAATTACCCCTGCACCATGATAGCGCAATCCCCCGGCATGGATTGGTGCCGGCACAAAATTGTGACCCAAAGTGTACATCGGCAACAATGGCGTCATGCCGATGGTATCTCCAAAATCATATCTGAATACACCCCTTGTAAGTTTCGGGCATGAGGCAGGCTCACTGGCAATCGCCCTGATTTTCCTGCCTTCTTCAAAGTTCAGGCGCAAAAATGGGAACGACAAACCGGCAAAGTTGGACCCTCCGCCAAAAGGAGCAATTACAATGTCGGGCAGATCGCCGGCCTTTTCCATCTGGAGCAAAGCTTCCTGCCCTACAACGGTCTGATGCATCAGTACATGGTTCAGCACACTGCCGAGTGAGTATTTGGTTGTCTCATCCTGCAGAGCGCGCTCCACTGCTTCCGAAATGGCAATACCCAGACTGCCTGGAGAATTCGGATCTTTCGCCAGAATGGTTCTGCCCGCTTGGGTAAGCTCGCTCGGCGATGCATGAACGGTGGCGCCCCAGGTATTCATCATGCTTTTGCGATAGGGCTTGTGGTCGTAACTGAGCTTTACCATAAATACCTCGCATTCCATGTCAAACATCTGGCAGGCAAGGGCAAGCGCGCTGCCCCACTGGCCTGCACCGGTTTCAGTGGTTATTTTTTTTACGCCTTCCTGTTTGTTGTAGTATGCCTGTGGAATGGCGGTATTGGGCTTGTGCGATCCGGCGGGGCTTACGCCTTCGTATTTGTAATATATTTTTGCCGGTGTGTCCAGCGCCTTTTCAAGATTGTATGCTCTGAACAATGGTGTAGGACGCCATATTTTATAAATTTCCCTCACCTGGTCAGGAATTTCAACCCACTTTTCAGCACTCACCTCCTGCTGGATCAGGCCCATCGGGAATATCGGCGCCAAAGCCTCCGGTCCTATCGGCTCCTTTGTTGCGGGATTGAGTGGAGGCAATGGTTTATTGGGCATATCTGCCATGATGTTGTACCAATTTTCTGGTATCTCCTTCTCTGTGAGAAGTATTTTCTTTTCGCTCATAATTTATTTAGTGTGAATTAAAAATTATTTTTAAATTTAGTCCGCCAATCGCGGGCCGTGCTCGCCGGGACGGGACGGTCAATTTATAAAAAATTGTGTTTCAATTCAAAATAAGCATAAGAATCACTTTTAAATATGCGAACAACCATTGTTTCTACTTCAAAACTTAAGATTTACAAAAGCATTCTTGTAGCGATTGTGACTGTTTATGTTTTGGGCGCTTCGGTATATTATATCCATTCAATCAATACCACACAGGACTATTTTCTATTACTTAATTTTCCACTTTTTATACTTTTTATTTATCTGCTGACCAGGCATATCAAAAAAATTAAAAGCATTTCCTTCGATGAAAGCTCCGTTTACTATGTCAAAAATGACTATGAAGTTCAGGTGCCTTTTGAAGAGATTAAATCAATTGATATAAAGTCCCTGGATGGAGTGTATGAAATCAAGTTTTATACACCCGTTCAGGATGGGGACAAAATATTTTTCAAAACCTCACTTTGGTACCCATTCAACTTTAAAAAGAAAGATGCAGAAGTAAATATTCTGAGAGATAAAATTGACCGCTATAAAAGCACGCTTCCTGAACGGCATTTAACAGAATTGCCGGGCTACAGAATCTAAATCTCAAATCATGAATACTTCGCTTGTTTCGCCAGAACAGCTCAAAAAACAGATATTGTTTTCCAGGCTTGTTGCATTGTTTTTACTCATTCTTGGATTATTGTCAATACTCACGGCTATTGAAAAAAACCAATATTTGATATTGTTGTTTAATCTGCCTTTCTTGATCGTGCTGCCAATTGTGATAATAAATGGACTGCGAAATATTCATAGTATGACTTATGACGAAAAAGCGGTTTACATGGGCAAAAGTGCAGATCGTATTAAAAATATTCCATTTGATAATATTAGATCCATATCTATTGGGAAGTTTGATTTTTCATTCAGAATCAACCTTTATCACCCCGTTGATGGAGAAAAGTATCTGCAATTCAAATCTCCGGTTTTATGGTTTCCATTTGCTCCGCGATTAAAAAAAGAGCGTATCTATGACTTTCGCGATCGGGTCGATCAGTATAAGAAAAGCATGGATGCGGATTATGAAGATGAGACGCCGATCATTATAAAGACCACACTTGGATAAAATGCGCTATTAATCAAAATCACCTGAAATAAGAGTTTCTCAATATACCTTCACACCGTTAACCAGCCACTTCGACCAGCTTTTGTTGTAAGTATGCACGCTGTCTGTGGATTGCCCCTGGCTATTGAGCACCTCAAAGCCATCGTTTTTCCATTGAAAAATACCTCCGTACAGGTTGAATACATTTTTGAATCCGAGCTTCTGCAACTTCTCGCCGATCTTTTCGCTTCGGTAGCCAACCGAGCAATACACAACCACCTGCGCATCGCGGGGAAGACCAGCAACCATTTCTTCAGAAAAGGAATCGTAGTCGATAAAGCTCGCATTTTTAATATGACTTACAGCAAACTCTTCATCTGACCGAATATCGAGGATTAACGGTGGTTTTTCATTGAGTGCTTTTGCAAGTTCATCCGCACGGATCAACGGCACCGTATGCTTATAGAGCGACTCGAGTTTTGCATCGTAATCTTTAGGCTGACAGCTGGCCATATGAGAAATGATTAGGAAGGGTATAAATATTTTTAGATTCAACTGTTTCATGCCTGCCGGATTGAATAGTAAAAAATCGCACCGAAACCCAGAGCCAGCATCAGGTGAAACAGCATCAGCCCGTAATCACCGATGACAAACCCGGCAGCAATACCCGCAAAAAAATACAGACTGAGCAGTCCTTCGACCAGGGTAACAGCGCTGATTTTATGGGTAAAATATGCATTTTCCTTCAGATTTGCGCCTGCGCCAATTATGTTAAACTTGGGTGTGCGCACAAAAGGTGTATTGATGCCCAGCCAGCCTTCAATCACAGCAAGACTGTTGTTTAAGATAAATCCCAATGAGAAAATGATAAACAATGGAAAGTATTTCAGATAATGCGTGAAATTGCCATCCTGCCTGTTGGCCTGCCAATAGAAATAAGAAATTGCCAAAAACCCAAGGATAAACACCGTGCCGATCTGATAAAGAATGGTAAGAGAACCAAATGTATTTTTATAAAACATCAGGGGAATGCTCACAACAGATGCGATAAAGAGCATCAGGAAATTGAGATTATTCGTTAGGTGAAAAAATGCATGCGCCTTATTCACCGGGTTCAGACCGGCTTTCATGACCTTCCCAAGGTTTTTTCGTGCCGTTTCCGCTCCGCCTTTTGTCCATCGGAATTGCTGCGACTTCACAGCGGAAATTATCACCGGTAGTTCGGCCGGGCTGTGCACATCATTGAGATACTTAAATTTCCAACCCTTCATTTGCGCCCGGTAACTCAGGTCAAGATCCTCGGTCAGCGTATCGTGTTGCCATCCCCCCGAATCCTCGATACATTTCTTGCGCCAAACGCCAGCCGTCCCATTGAAATTGATAAAACTCCCCGAGCGGCTCCGCGCAGTTTGCTCAACAGTAAAATGACCATTCAGCCCAAAGGCCTGCAATCTGGTCAGCAAGGAATAATTTTTATTTAAATGATCCCACCTTGTTTGCACCATCCCAACATCCGGGTCATTAAACTCAGCGATGGTGTCCGTGAGGAATGATTTATGTGGAACAAAATCAGCGTCGAATATCGCGATTAATTCCCCGGTGGCGGTTTTCAAACCTTCATGCAATGCACCGGCCTTATAGCCTTCCCGCCGGCTGCGTTGGATGTGGCTGACCTGGAGGCCGGAAAATTTCGCTTCGAGTAGTTTCTTTTTTATGATATCAGAGGTTTCATCATCGGAGTCATCCAATACCTGCACCTCCATGCGGTTGGGGGGCCACTCCAGGTTTGCCACGGCATCGAGTAACCTATCGATCACGTAACGCTCGTTGTAAACAGGTAATTGAATCGTTATCATCGGAACATTTCCGCTAATATGCTGATGCTGCGCATGATTTCGGCATTTTTCTGATTTGCGATACACCCACGCAAGATGTAGCTGTCCCAGGCTAAAAAACAGGACAAAAAGCATGCAAACCGAATAAATTGATATCAGGATAAGTTCCATATGGATTGCAAAGATAATGGAACCGAAGTTGCATAATGTGTACTATAAGACAAAAGTAATGCATCAGTCATGCTTGAGACATGCAGCCCGCAACCCTTTAAGAAAATTCATGAAAAACCCATGACTACTTATTAAAATGCCTGTCAGCAAAGTCCATCCAGGCTTCCCAATCATAATCGGTTACATCATGCCCTCCTGTACGGATATGGTAGCCGATGTCTTTGTGAATAGGCTGGTTGACTGCCGGCATATTTTCATTGGGTAGTGACTCAAGGCCGTAGAGCCGATAAATTGCCCCGGCGTGCCAGGCAGACAAGTATTCACCTTTCGGGTCGGCCCAGCGGTCGTCTTCTGCGCTGGCAACGTACAATGGTCGCGGGGCAATTAATGCCAGCAGCATGTGCTGATCAACGGGCAGTGCATCTTCATTTTCATTGTATTGATTGAAATTATCGCAAAACCAGTGCGGGAATGCCGTATTGATCCGGCCTACCGTTTCGCCAAACCGCCTTCTTGAAAGCGCCGCCCCGCCACATCCCGAGTCGTTTGAAATCACGATGGCAAAGCGCTGATCTGTGGCCCCGGCCCAAAGACTGGTCTTACCGAGTCGGGAATGGCCCATGAGGGCTACCTTAGCTGCGTCAATTTCGCTGTCAGTTTCAAAATAATCCATTGCCCGGCCCAGGCCCCAGGCCCATCCGGCAATTGTTCCCCATTCATCTGCTGCCGGCTGCGATTGCCCATTTTCATAAAAAAGTGCATGAACGCCATCGGTAAAGTCATCCTTGTCCGGATCGATATCTCCGCAATAAATTGTAGCCAGCCCATAGCCTCTGTCGATGATCTTTTCAACCGGCCACCGGCTCTTTCTGATGCCGCGCGAAGCATCCGTGGCTTTATTGTCTGTTACGTGGAAATTTTCATTATTTCTCAGCCAGCTGTCAGGCAGGGTAATTTCCGGATTGTCATCAATCGTGTGATTGCCATAAAAATTCAAGCCGAGGAAAACCGGGGACTTAACCTGATTCTTTGGTAAAAACATCAAAATATCCATGCTGATCGATTTGCCGTTCCGCTCAAAAGACATCCTTACCTCCTTCATCGTAGCTTTTCCTGCGAAAGCATCAACTTCTTTTACGACCTGAACCTCAGTAGTTACCGCTCCTTGTGGCATCCTGCCATAAACCTGGCTTTCAAAATCAGCCAGTATTTCGGCCCGTCGCCTTTTTTCCCAGTTTTTCACTGATTTGATTTTTTTACCTTTTTTGCTGATCAGCAATTCCGGCAAATCATAGGAAGGTATTTTGGCTTCATCATAATTTGCGACAAATTCCTGGGCATTGGCTGCAAACAACGGGGCAAAACACAAAAACAAGACTAATCTCTTCATGATCGGGTATGTTATCTTAAACCGATGAATATAATCTATTATATTGATATTTGCATAAAAACCAAGCGGCTTGCAGATCAGTTTACCGGCATCAGTATGATTACAGTTCTAACATGAAAAAGGATACACTAAGATTTAATCCTGCAATCAATAGATTCATTATCAGTCAATCATGAAACCATTCACAAAACCTTCGCTTTTTGTGATGCATAATCCGGGTTAAATCATGAAGTTTCATTTTTTATCTGATCGAAGGTTGCCTCGCTACCGGACAGGCATAATCAGACGCGTGCAGTGTTATCTATCACCTCAAGCTGGAATAGCGAAGCCATTTCGCTTAATTTCTGAGTGAGTTTCTTCTTGTTTTTTGAGCAGATCAGATGCACTTTCTGATCATTACCCAATTTTGCATAGGCGTTGTACTCAACACTTCTGATCGTGGTGCCGGTTGTAACCATCGTGTATGCGTATTGACTTACATTGGCTGAATTGACATATATTTTTTCAACTGCGTCGAAATTTTCCCACTTGCCAAATTTTATAAACAAAAAGGAATTGTATTCCCTGTAAGATTTTTTAGACAGGTCAAATTGTACGCCCCGGTATCCTGTGAGTATGGCAGCGCCGGACAAAAAGAAAAGTGGTGCAAAATAAGGTGATTCTAAAACCAGTATTGCTGTCAGAATCAGAAATAAAATCCCGAGCACCTGGAAATGGAAAGGGAACAATTTATAGGACCTGATATTTATTGTTGATTTTCCCATGGGTGAAAATTCAATTCCTGGTTACTCAATGCAATGGTCACAATTTAGATACTTTGCTCTTCATTGACCATAAATAATTTTATGATGTACCATTTAACCCACAAAATTCAGATGAATTATACGGGTTAAATGCGTACACGTTGAGTCCACGACAGGGATGATACTGCTATTCTGATGCTGCAGAGCCCCGTTCGTACTTTTCATACTCTTGAATCAGTGCCTTTGTCTTTTTAATATAGAAAAGCGGATCTGTATTTTCGCCATAGTCTTCATACGTGTACGAAGAGATTTTTTTTGGCACAGCGGGCTCAATCTGGGTGCCTTCATGCCATTCATTGAATGATGTGATGCCAATATAATCAGGATGAGCACGGAGGGCATTCATAAACATTTTTTCATAATATTCTCCATGATCCCGACTTCTGGTATTTTTCTCATTCCAGGGCCGGATTCTCGTGTCAATGTACCCGGGGGCGACACACGGGATAAAAACCAGATCATGCTCTTTTGCAAATGCTGACATGTCCGG
Source organism: uncultured Roseivirgaceae bacterium (assembly GCA_964482185.1). Lineage (GTDB taxonomy): Bacteria > Bacteroidota > Bacteroidia > Cytophagales > Cyclobacteriaceae > JAAUQL01. Next base: position 20,504 of record CAYZWN010000022.1, on the reverse strand, counting down.
CCAGTTTGAGGTTGTAGATCCATGAACAAAACCATCCGTTCCGAAGTAGGTATAAAATCCATCGAATCCTGATTTTACTGTAAATTCACCGTCCAGCCTTAGGGTCCACAAACTAATGAAAACACCATCCAGAGGCGTATTTCTGATGGTTGACAGGCTGTCAGGATTTAGCATACTTTGCCATTTTTCATAATTGAGCCGGTATGAATTATACAAATAATAAAGGGGCTTATTGTTGACTTTATAGATGGCCGGGTGTTCCAGATAGTTGCCTGACAGGTATTGAAGCTGATTCTTAAATTCCTCTGATGTCTTGTAAATGGGTTCTATATGAAATGCCACTTTCAATCCGAACTTTTCAGCTATATCCAGATAAGTGCCTATTGATTTGTCAGAGAAAGACGCTTTACCCCACCAGCTTATAGCTACAACTCCGATGCCTGCATCTCTTATTTGTTTCATGTGTAAAGAGATCATCTCAGGATCATTGGAACTGTAACTGCCTGATTCGGGATAGAAATTTGCGCCGATATCCTCGCCGCCGGGATAGCTGCCTGCATTGTTCCAGGTTGTGTCCACCCAGTGTGGTATTATATGATGATTCCAGTTATTATATGCCCCGTCGATTTCCGGGTTGCCATACCAACTGTAGTAGAAGGTGTGAACATTGTAATTTACCGGATGCAAAAACTGTTCTATGTGTCTGCATGAAGGGTGCAAAATGACGGAGCAAAGGATTAGAAAATATGAGCGTCTCATTCTTTTAAAAAGTATTTTTTTCAAAAAATCAGAGTGGATATGTGAATGGATCTATGGGTGAAGAACAGTTTAAAAATATTGACTTTTGCCATGCTTTTCAAGCATAAGACCTTAATATCCTTTTTTCCAGACAACCTTAACGATTTTCCCATGCTTATTGAAATCTGTGATATCATCATCTGTCCACACAATTTTATTGCCTCTGTAGTCATAGAAATCACAAAACATGCAGGATGATATCGGATTCATAATATGATAGTAGTACCCATCATTCCATTTGTATGCAATCACTTCAATGCCAGGCATGGCGCTTGCTGCCATCTGTTCGATTTTGTCCTTGAGCCATTTTGGATTTTCAGGATATTCCTCTTCATTCTGAGCGCATGAAAGCGTTGAGAAAAAGATTATAAAAAGTATCAGGTACTGCTTCATTTCTTGTTTGCTTCGATAATTGCAATTCAATAACGAGCCGGCTGATAAGTTAGGTCATTTTAACAGAATTTCACTGCTGCATCACAAATAACAACTCATTTTTTGTAAATTCCATCACCGGAAAACTTCTGCACCTATTAACTTCGGTAGCTTTCCGGCGAGCTGACATAAACCTCAAAAAAATGAAAAGTATATCCATGAAAAGATCTTTTGGATTCCTGGCGTTTACATTGCTGACAGTATTGGTTTTTTATCCAAATCCGGCTACAGCCCAAAAGAAAAAAAAGCAAACAGATCAGGTTAAAACCGAACAGATAATAATACTCACAAATCTGGATGGCACTTCGCCATACCGCATCATTCTCCCTTCCACGCCAACAGAGCATGAAACAAAAGCAGCAAAGGTTTTGCAGGATTACCTGATTCAGATCTCCGGCGCGGTATTGCCAATAATAAATGCTGACAAGGCCAAAAGTTCATTTGAGATCGTGCTTGGCCAGAACGACCGAATCGATGAACTGGGATTAAATATCAATTACAATGAATTGCAACAGGATGGTTTTCTGATAAAAACCGACAGTGCCCGACTGATCATCGCCGGAGGCAGTGGAAAAGGAACGATCTATGGCGTACATACGTTTCTTGAAAAGTATCTCAATTGCCGTATGTACACACCTTCGGTAAAGGTGATTCCAAAGCAAAATCAAATCACATTGGGTGAAATTCAAGATCAACAATTGCCTGATATCCGCTTTCGCAGCATTCACTATAAGAGTACCTGGGATGCCGAATATGTGGACTGGCACAAATTGAGCCATGATGAGAACGGCGAACGCAAGGACTGGGGAATGTGGGTGCACACCTTTAATGCGCTTGTTCCTCCTGAAATATTTTTTGAAAAGCACCCTGAGTACTTCGCCATGGTCGATGGCAAACGCCTTCCTACACAATTGTGCCTGACGAATGCTGATGTTCTAAAAATAGCCATACAAAACCTCAGAAAGCAAATTGCCCGGAATCCAACAGCCCGTTACTGGTCAGTGAGCCAAAATGACAATCAGCGATATTGTACCTGTGACAACTGCAGGGCTACCGATGAAAGGGAAGGAAGTCCGTCCGGCAGTATTATTCAATTTGTAAACCAGGTCGCGGATGCATTTCCTGATAAAATCATTTCAACACTCGCTTATGAATATGGCCGTAGAGCGCCTAAAACCCTCAAACCACGACCGAATGTAAACATCATGCTATGCAGCATCGAGGCCTATCGCCATCTTCCAATAAATGAAGATCCGGCCAGCGCTGATTTTGTGAAAGACGTGGAAGATTGGGGAAAAATCGCCAATGACATAATTGTATGGGATTATGTAATTCAATTTACCAATCTCATCAGTCCATTCCCGAATCTGCATACCTTGCAGCCCAACATACAGTTTTTTGTAAAAAACGGCGTAAACTCCATGTTCGAGCAGGGAAACAGGGAGGTTGGTGGAGAATTTGCAGAATTGAGAGGATACATGCTTGCAAAATTACTCTGGAATCCTGACCTCGATGTTGAAGCGCTGATGGATGATTTCTTAAACGGTTATTACGGTAAAGCCGGACCGCTTATCAGAAAGTATATCAACACCATGAATGAAGCTCAAAGGCAGGCCGATCTTCCACTACGCATTTTTGGCAATCCCAACGAAGAGGAGAAAAGTTTTCTTTCACCAGTACACATTGATACCTACAACAAAATATTTAACGATGCTGAACGAATTGTTGCAGATTCCGTTGAGCTGCTTGAACGTGTGCGGATTGCCCGGTTGCCATTGAATTTTGCCATAATGGAGCAGGCAAAAAAACAATATACCGGCAGCAGGGGTGTTTTTGAAAAAACCAACGGCCAGTGGGAAGCACGGCCCGAATTCCGCTCGATGATCGGACCGTTTACCGATCTGTGCATTCGTCAGGGCGTGACGCGCGTGAAGGAATGGTGTACCTCGCCCGAAGAATACCGTGCAGCGACCTACAGAATATTGTCATACGGCATGAAAGAACATCTCGCTTATGGAAAGAAAGTGCTATTTGTGAGCCCCGACTCAACAAAAATCAGGCAGGGTAGCGCAGCAATGCTGACGGATGGCAAACGTGGAGGACACGAGTACGACTACAACTGGTTTGGCTGTTCAGGGCAAAACCTGGAAGTTATCATTGATTTGGAAAGTATTCAGCCTGTTCGGAGGATCGAGTCTGCATTTTACCACTTCGCCTATTGGCGTACCATTGCACCAACGCGCGTGGAATATTTAATTTCAAAAGATGGTAAGCAATTCATTCTGGTTGGAGAAAATGAATTGCTCTTACCCATTGATCAGTATGGAGGATTTCAACGTGAGGTGATCACCGAATTTGAACCGCAACAAGTTCGTTATGTAAAAATGATCGCGCATTCAATAGGCAATACACCTGAATGGCACCCCGGGGCAGGACTACCCGCAAATATGCTCATTGATGAAATCGTGGTGGAATGATGGCATTTTCCCATAAAAAAGGCCCTGTCACTTTTAAGTAACAGGGCCTGGAAATCAATTGAATTTTATTATAGAAGACTGATTGCAACGGTTACACCCGACATAACGATGGTTACCATACTCATCAGTTTGATCAGAATGTTCAGGCTGGGGCCTGAAGTGTCCTTAAACGGATCACCAACCGTGTCACCGATTACAGTAGCCTTATGTGCCGCTGAACCTTTGCCACCCATATGTCCTGATTCGATATATTTTTTGGCGTTGTCCCATGCGCCACCGGAGTTTGACATAAACACCGCCAGTACAAATCCGGTAGATAAGCTGCCAATCAGCAAACCAACTGAGCCTGCAACACCGAGTATCAGACATACAGCAATTGGAGCCGCGATGGCTAATACCGAAGGCAGGATCATTTCGACCTGGGCACCTTTCGTTGAGATTTCAACACACCTGGCATAATCAGGCTCTGTTTCGCCCTCAAGGATTCCCTTTATTTCCCTGAATTGTCTGCGTACCTCATCCACCATTTTAGATGCTGCACGGCCAACGGCATTCATAGTTAAACCGCAGAACAGGAATGCCATCATCGATCCGATAAACACGCCGATCAATACCACAGGATTCATTAAATGTACCTTGAAAAGATTCATAAATTCATCTAAACCGAGGTTCATCAGATCTTCCCGGGTTGTAATTTCAAAGCCATTCGGGAAAATGTATTTTCCGGTATTGATGATCAGTCTGTCAATTCCGATTTTCAATTCTTCAATATAAGAAGCCATCAAAGCCAGGGCGGTAAGCGCCGCAGAACCGATGGCGAAGCCTTTACCGGTTGCCGCAGTTGTATTGCCAAGCGAATCGAGTGCGTCGGTGCGCTTTCTTACCTCAGGGCCGAGTTCACTCATTTCTGCGTTACCGCCGGCATTGTCGGCAATTGGCCCGTAAGCGTCAGTTGCCAGTGTAATACCGAGGGTCGAAAGCATACCTACTGCCGCCACACCAATTCCATATAATCCCATCGACATATTATTAAGGTCTCCTCCGGATGCGCTCAGGTAAGAAAATATAATACCCAGCGCTACGGCAATTACCGGTACCACGGTCGAGACCATCCCGATACCAAGTCCGGAAATGATAACAGTGGCAGGTCCTGTTTCGGCATTTTTGGCAATTTTCTGAGTAGGGCCGTATTCTTCTGAAGTGAAATATTCAGTTGCTTTACCAATCACAATACCCACAAGCAGGCCGATCACTAGTGCGCCCCATATACCCAGCCAGTTTTGCACCTGAAGCATATACAACAATCCGAGGGATGTCACCACGATGAGCACAGAGCTTAGGTTTATACCCCTTTCCAGGGAATGCATGAGCATTTTCTGAGTTGCTCCTTCCTTTGTCCTGACCACAAAGATACCGATGATTGAAAGAACAATACCAACTGATGCAATCAGCATCGGGGCCAGCACGGCCTTCATTTGCATAGCCGGGTTGTTGATAAATGCCGCTGAACCCAATGCCGCCGTAGCCAGGATCGATCCGCAGTATGATTCATAGAGGTCGGCACCCATACCGGCCACATCTCCTACATTGTCACCTACGTTGTCGGCGATGGTGGCAGGATTCCTTGGATCATCCTCAGGAATACCTGCCTCGACTTTACCTACGAGGTCAGCGCCGACATCAGCAGCTTTTGTAAAAATACCGCCACCCACTCTCGCGAATAGCGCCTGGGCAGATGCGCCCATCCCAAAGGTCAGCATGGTTGTGGTGATAATCAACATATTATGCGTATCGGTGGCAGCCGGATAAAAATAATTGAGTACAATAAACCAGAGCGATATATCCAACAGACCGAGGCCAACCACGACCAGGCCCATCACCGCACCACTCCTGAAAGCGATCCTCAAACCGGCATTCAGTGATTTTCTGGCCGCATTGGCTGTTCGCGCTGAAGCCATGGTAGCGGTCTTCATTCCTAAAAAACCGGCAACACCGGAAAAGAGCCCGCCGGTCAGAAAGGCAAATGGCACCCATGGGTTCTGAAGATTGAATCCGTAAGCCATAACTGAAAACAGTATGGTTAGAATAATGAAAAATATAATAACTATTTTGTATTGTTGCTTCAAATATGCCATCGCGCCGGTTCTCACATGCTGGGCGATTTTCTTCATCGTATCAGTGCCCTCGTCTTCTTTAAATACCTGCCGGTAAAAATATAAGGCAAATCCCAGCGCCAGCAGCGAGGCGGCAGGCACGATCCAAAAAATTCCTTCTAAATCCATAATTTCTAATATTTAAACTTTCTTATACTATTTTCTAAAACCCATGTGTTAAGGCTGATCTCCACCAGCTATGATATTGTTCATCAAGCTCTTGACTCGACGGGAATGGGTAAAATAACACTTCTTTGGCATCACCGATAAAGAAGCCGTTTTTACATGTCCGGTATTGTATGTCTCCGGTAAAAAACCTGACCACCGTCTTGGTCATTTTAGATGAGTTTTGTAGCAGTCCCGAAAGACAATCACGGAGGTGGTAAATGTTGTTGTACGGCAAGTCGTTAGCATTGCCGGCAATCGGATCGTTAGCCAGTGCACCCAATTCAAGTTGGGCAACCATGAGTTTCGGCACATTTATTTTATTCTCCGGATTGCATACAAATTTGATAAATGCCTCGGGATCCAGACTAGAAGCTATACGCGGTGTGACCGGGCATAACTCCTGGTACAAGTGAAGATTTTCTGTTTTGTTTGTTGCAAAGGTGCCCTGCTCCAGCTTTAGTACCCTTCCGTCGTCTGTAGCCAGATACAGTCCCTTTAGCGCTTTAAGCGGTAATCGCTCCAGCACCCTGTAGATTGAAAGATAAAGTGATCTTTTGGGTGTGCCATCAGGTCTTGGTGCGCAATTCTCAGCGATGTAATCCTTTGAGACAATATCACCGACTTTATCGATGTCCACTTCAAAAAAAACAGCTTGTCCGCGTGCGCGTTTCTGCGTCCCGACAGCGAGGTAGTTGCCGAATTTTTCAGGCTCAAGACCGGAGGCAATCAAAGCTTCGGGAGTAACCGAGAAATACAAATAGTTTTTGTTCATATACTTATAGATTTGCTTAAAAAATTCCTTTTGTATGTAATTTTTGCCCATTCGCCAGGCAAAAAATTCTTTTCAAGCACGAAATTAATTTACACAAACTCCACAAAACATGATATTTACCCATAGACTATTCAAATAATCAACTACTTAACCTCTGCCATGTAAGTTATTGATCAAATATGCACAAAACAGATCAATTGTCATGCACACGTTTGCAGTTCATTTAAACGCTCGATTCAAGACTTGCTAAAATTAGAATAATATTTTGCGATTAATCCCGGTTTTAGAAACAATTATTGCAATATTATCAAATAACAGATATTTATTGCAATAAATTCTCGCTTCAGGTTTTGGGTTACGGTGGTGTAACTAAAATTCAAAAATAAAACCGTCTTGCCTCAGCTGATTATAGATTTTCTGATCAAAACGGAACAGACTGGCAGCCCTGTGCGATACGCCTTTTTGTTTTTCGTCGCAGGGTATCAGCAGCCCCATTTTCATAATCTTGCGCCGGAAGTTCGGCTTGTCGAGCTTGATTTCAAGTACGGCTTCATACAATTCCTGAAGCTGCAGGAGGGTAAACTTTTTAGGCAGCAGGTTGAATCCGATGGGCTCGTACTTTACTTTTCGCTTCAGGTTTTTCCACCCACATGTCAGGATCTCGGCATGATCGTAGGGCAATTCAGGGATGTTCTGGATATCAAACCATTTCGCGTCGGATGCTGTAAAACCCGGAATCAGCGCATAATTTTCCGGCCTGGTGAGGGCAATGTACGCGATGGTAATTACCCGCTTGGTCGGGTAGCGGTTCACGGTCCCGAATGCCCTGAGCTGGTCGAGATACAATTTCTCTACACCGGTCAGATCAAACAGCAGGCGGTAGGCGGCCGCATCGATGTCTTCATCGTAGGTCACAAAACCACCAGGAAGGGCCCATCGGTCTTTAATGATGCCCTCGGCGTGCTGTACCAATAAAATTTTTAGTTTTGACTCCTGGAATCCGAATATGACACAGTCTATGGAAAGGTCTTCGATAAGTTCGGAAGAAGGCTGATTTTTGCTTTCTGATGGCATTTTTTTAACCTAAAAAAATTAATCTCAATTTTAATGAATATATTTTTGAATTAATAATAAAAAAAGCCGTATCTTGTAGTCAGATTGACTATTTGAATGATGGCAAACATCCAAAATTATTCAGAAACCTGTTACAAATAAAAATCAACACTATGTTATTAGGATATGACCTGGGCAGTTCATCAATAAAAGCTACCCTGCTGAAATCAACAACAGGCGAGGTAATCGCATCGGCGACCTTCCCAAAAAAGGAGATGCAGATTATTTCCAAAAAACCGGGATTTGCAGAGCAGGACCCGGAGGTATGGTGGCAAAATGTAAAAAATGCCACGCGCGAATTATTGGCAAAATCCAGAGCGCCGAAGGAAGCGATCAAAGCCATTGGGATTTCATACCAGATGCACGGTCTGGTGGTGGTAGATAAGCATCATCAGGTATTGCGACCTTCCATTATATGGTGCGACAGCAGGGCGGTGAATTATGGTAAAAAGGCATTTCAGGACCTTGGAGGAGAATTTTGCCTGGCAAATTATCTGAATTCTCCAGGTAATTTTACGGCCTCCAAACTTAAGTGGGTAAAAGAAAACGAGCCGGAAATTTATGAACAGATTTACAAAATCATGCTGCCCGGCGACTACCTGGCCATGCGGCTCACCGGCGAAGTCAATACCACGGTTTCAGGGCTTTCGGAGGGGATTTTCTGGGATTTTAAGGAAAAATCCATAGCTAAAAAGCTGCTCGATTATTACGGCATTGACAAGAACCTGCTTCCACCGGTAGTGCAAACCTTCTCAGACCAGGGACGGCTAACATCCTCAGCGGCGGATGCATTGGGCTTGCCTGCCGGAATTCCCCTTGCCTACCGGGCCGGCGATCAGCCAAACAATGCCTTTTCGCTCAATGTGCTCAATGCCGGGGAGGTAGCTGCCACCGCAGGCACCAGCGGAGTGGTGTACGGCATCATCGAAACGCCGGAATATGACCAACTTTCCAGGGTCAACACTTTTGTGCATGTGAACCACAGTGAAAAGGCTGAACGCTATGGTGTATTGCTTTGTGTAAACGGCACGGGTATTTTGAATAGCTGGTTGCAAAAGAATATGGTCGAAGGTCTTTCGTATGAAGACATGAACGAGATGGCCATGCAGGCCCCCATCGGAGCAGACGGCTTGTCATTTATACCCTTTGGCAACGGCGCCGAACGCATTATGGAAAATCACGATATCGGTGCGCGGCTGAGTGGCCTCAATTTCAACAGGCACAACCAGTCGCACGTGCTCAGGGCGGCACAGGAAGGCATCGTGTTCGCCCTGAATTATGGCTTCAATATCATGAAGGATATGGGCATGGAGTTGAATAAGGTTCGCGCAGGTCATGCAAATATGTTCCTGAGCCCATTATTCAGAGAAGCTTTTGCGAACGTTACCAGCTCCGTGGTGGAACTGTACAATACGGATGGTTCCCAGGGTGCCGCACGGGGCGCTGGTGTCGGGTCTGGCGTATATTCCAATTTTGCTGAAGCATTTACAGGGCTGAAGGCAATTGAGAAAATAGAACCAAGTCCCGCCTTATTTGGTGCATATGAAGACGCCTATGAAAACTGGCTTAAGAATTTGAACATTTAATCTATATAATTATGAGTACCTTTTTCCCAAAAATCGATAAAATCAAGTTCGAAGGTAAAGAATCAAAAAATCCCTTCGCATTCAAGTATTATAATCCTGATCAGAAAGTGATCGGCGGAAAAACCATGAAAGAATACTTCCGTTTTGCCATCGCCTACTGGCACACCTTCTGTGGCACAGGTGGAGATCCCTTTGGACCGGGAACTAAAAATTTCCCATGGAACGCCGGAAATGATCCCATTCAGCGGGCCAAAGATAAAATGGATGCCGCGTTTGAGTTCATCACCAAAATCGGTGCGCCATACTATTGTTTTCACGATTTTGATTTGATTGACGAAGGCCATACGATTGCCGAATCAGAAAAGAGGCTGCAGGCCATCGTGGATTATGCCAAACAAAAGCAAGCCGAAACCGGCGTGAAGTTGCTCTGGGGCACAGCCAATGTTTTCTCCAATCCGAGATACATGAACGGCGCTTCGACCAACCCCGACTTTAAAGCCGTGGCATGGGCCGGCACCCAGGTAAAAAATGCGATCGATGCCACGATCGAGCTTGGTGGTGAAAACTATGTATTCTGGGGTGGTCGCGAGGGTTACATGTCGCTGCTGAACACCGATATGAAGCGCGAAAAGGATCACCTGGCTCGATTCCTCACGATGGCGAGAGACTATGCAAGAAGTAATGGCTTTAAAGGCACATTCCTTATCGAGCCAAAGCCAATGGAGCCAACCAAACACCAGTATGACTACGATTCTGAAACCGTAATCGGATTCCTCCGCGCCAACGGGCTGGAGAATGATTTCAAACTGAATATCGAGGTTAACCACGCCACCCTGGCCGGACACACCTTCCAGCACGAACTGCAGGTAGCAGCAGATGCCGGAATGCTGGGCAGCATCGATGCCAACCGGGGCGATTACCAAAACGGCTGGGATACCGACCAATTCCCAACCAATCTTGGTGAACTTGCAGAAACCATGCTGGTGATCATCGAAGCGGGAGGTTTCGAGGCCGGGGGTGTGAATTTTGATGCCAAAACCAGAAGAAACTCCACTGATCTGGAAGATATTTTCCTGGCGCATATCGGCGGCATGGATGCTTTCGCGCGCGGCATGCTGATCGCACAGGATGTGTTGGAAAAATCAGATTATAAAAAGCTGCGTAAAGAGCGCTACGCATCATTCGATTCGGGCAAAGGCGCCGAGTTTGAAACCGGAAAATTGAAACTGGAGGATTTGAGGAGCTACGCACTTGAGGCAGGCGAACCCAATCAGACCAGCGGGAAACAGGAATTGTTCGAAAACATCATCAACCAGTATATTTAGAGGTGTATAACCTTTAAACCTCCAGGGTTTTCAAAAACCCTGAAGGTTTGATTTAGAATTCCCGCCAATCCTTTCTGTCTCAATTTCAATTCGTAACTTTGAGCCATCAAATAAGAAATGATGGTAAAACCAGTGAGGGTAAGATTTGCACCGAGTCCGACAGGGCCGTTGCATATCGGTGGCGTACGAACGGCGCTTTATAATTATTTATTTGCCAGAAAGCAGAAAGGCACTTTCATTCTGAGGATTGAAGATACCGATCAGACGAGGTTTGTTTCGGGAGCAGAAGAATACATCAATGAGACATTCCATTGGCTTGGAATTACTCCGGACGAGGGTGTGGCACAGGGCGGAGAATTCGCGCCCTATAAACAATCCGGGCGCAAGGATCTTTATGTTGGTTACACGCAAAAATTGCTTGCTGAAGGCAAGGCCTATTATGCCTTCGACACACCGGAAGAGTTGGAAGCCATGCGTCAGCGCCTGAAGGAAGCCAAAGCCGACAACCAGGTATATGACAGTCTTTCGCGCCAGACCATGAAAAATTCCCTCACCCTGTCACAGGAGGAGGTTAAAAGTCGATTGCATAGCGGCGAGCCTTACGTCATCAGGCTCAGGGTGGAGCGCGACCAGGAAGTCCGCCTCCATGACATGATCCGCGGTGAGGTATCTGTCAGCTCAAACAATATCGATGATAAGGTGCTGCTAAAATCAGACGGCCTGCCAACATATCATCTCGCCAATGTGGTGGATGACCATTTAATGAAAATTACCCATGTAATCCGCGGGGAGGAATGGTTGCCAAGTGCACCGCTTCATGTGTTGCTCTACAGGTATCTTGGATGGGAACACACCATGCCGCAATTTGCCCACCTTCCATTACTGCTGAAACCGGATGGGAACGGCAAACTCAGTAAGCGCGATGCCGACAAGCACGGTTACCCTGTTTTTCCGCTCGACTGGACTGATCCTCAAAGCGGAGAAAAAGCCATGGGCTTTCGTGAACAGGGCTATTTGCCAGAAGCCATTACCAACTTCCTGGCTCTCCTGGGCTGGAATCCGGGCACAGATCAGGAACTATTCACCTTAGAGGAATTAATCAGTGAGTTTTCAATTGAGCGCATCAATAAATCGGGGGCGAAATTCGACATTGAAAAGGCAAAATGGTTTAATCAGCAGTACCTGAAACATGTTGATAATGCCACGCTGGCGCTTGAATATTTGCAAATTGTGCAGGCAAACGGTCTGGAGTGCAGCAAAGAAAAAGCGGAGACCATTTGTGGTTTGATGAAGGAGCGCGTCACTTTTCCTGGTGAAATATGGTCAAATGGCCGGTATTTCTTCTATGCGCCTGAAGAATACGACGAGAAGGTGATCGCTAAGAAATGGAATCAAGAAGCCGGGCTGGTACTTACTGGTTTTCGGGATGCATTAAAAATTGCAGAAATCCCAACGCCTGAAATTGCGTTAGATACACTAAATTCTGTGCTGGAAAGGGAAGGCATTGCCATTGGCAAGGTGATGCAATTACTCAGGGTAGTGGTTACGGGGACTAGCGGCGGACCCGATCTGATGGGCATACTCTCCGTACTCGGGGCAGATGAAGTGGCCGGCAGAATTGACAAAGCCTTACAAAATTTCGCATAACTATGGGCGGGAAAAAGAAATCATTGAGTAAAAAGCAGCCTGATGTTAATAAGGAACTGAAAGGTCTGAACATTACCATCAATACTTTTGGTGAAATTCAATCAACCTTCGATATTGATAAAATCAACGATTTTCTCGATACCCACGTCCACGATAAAAAACTGGATAACCACCCGGAAGAGGAAGGAAATCAACCACCAGAGGCATAGGCTTTTCTGTAGGATAAGTTATAGTAAAGTATAGGTTTTCTGAGTACTTCTTAATTATGATGAAACCAGATCAATTATCTATAAATAATTTCATTATGATGAAATTATTTTTGATGCTTCACAATTTTCGTCACCACAAAACAAAGTGAAAATATTCCCCGGGAGAGGACAATATTAAACGAGGCGCTCCCGGATCATACCAAATAAAAAAGGGCTTCCGGTTGAAAGCCCTTTGCTAAATGATTGTTGTTGTTTCTTTATTCCAGTTCTAATGCAGTATCCGGAATGGGCCCTCCGCCTTGCCGGAGATAAAGATCAAACCAGCGCAGCATTCTCAGGTTGTAGTCAAGCCGTGCGGTGGCGTTTCTGTTGCCATGCCCTTCACCAGGATACAACACCAGCCTGACCGGTGTTTCTGTTCTGGTTTTGATATGGCGGTACAGCTCTTTTGATTGTCCCGGATCCACCCGCGTATCACCGGCGCCTGCTAAGATCAGCAGAGGTGTTTTGGCTTGTCCGGCATAATAAATCGGGCTTCTTTCCAGGAAAAAATGGTAATCATCCCAGATTCTTTTGCGGTGGTGCACCAGGAACATTTCTTCCGGGATGTCGCTGGTTCCCCATTTCGAAAGGTTGTTGCTGATGCCCACAAACATGACACCGGCAGCAAAACGCTCTGTATGGCGGGTGGCCATCCATGCTGTGGCGTATCCTCCATAGGAACCTCCGGTTACGCCGACTTTACTTTTATCAACCATGCCATTGTCGATCAGATAATCTATTCCATCAATGATATCATCAAACTCCAGTCCTCCAGGATCGCCCTGGCTCGAAATGGCAAATTTCTCTCCGCGACCCGTACTCCCGCGATAATTGGGGTAAAATACCATATATCCATTGGCTGCGGCAACCTGACCCGGCATCGAATAAGCCGTGAGCCAGCCGTGGCTATAATGCGCTTCCGGACCGCCATGCACCACCGTGATGAGCGGATATCTGGTGCCTTTTTGATATTCGACAGGTAAAATTACAAGGCCCTCGATTTCCAGGCCGTCTTTGGCTTTGTAGCGAATGACTTCCTGTTTACCGTATTTTTTACCGGCCAGCCATGGATTGCTGTCAGTGAGGCGTTTGGTCGTTTTGCCATCAAACAGAAATAACTCATTCGGATGGGAGGCCGTTGAGCCGACCAGTGCCATTTTTCCATCACCGGAAATGGACTTGCTGATAAATGTTCCGGAAGCCTTATCAATGAGTCTTAGCATTTTTTTGCCATTTGAAGCAATGGTTCCCACAGAAGTATAAACACCCTCGCTTGCTATAAACCGGATTGTTTTGTCATCCGCCCATTCGATTGTTTCAAACTTGCCTTCAAAGTCAGGCAGAATATTGGTGGATTTGCCATCAATAGCGGATGCCACGAACAATCGGCCATCAATCGGATCGTGCAAGTCGGCACCTGCAATCATGGCAATGGTTTTATTGTCCGGGCTCCAGGCGTGATCGCCCAGCTTTCCGGCGTGATCTATCCGGGTCAGCAACTGGTGGTTATCTGCTGATACGATGTAAATGGCTTGCCTCGTGTATGAATCATCAACAAGTGCTGTTGGTGCAGCGGAGATGCTGAGCTTGCCGCCATCCGCACTCCAGTGCGCCGCGTAGCAATGCCCTGCGACAGAGCCGACTTCCTTTATCTCTCCACCGGGCACTCCTGTGTAGGGCCTTCTGAGGGACAGATCTTCCTCGTAAATTATTGGGGAATAGGGCAAATTTGACTGCTTGCCTGTCCTCTGCGTAGCAAGAAAAACCAGTTTTTCACCATCAGGTGACCATTCGTAAGACGAAACAGGTGTTTCAAACTCAAATATCTTCAAGGCCTCTCCACCTGTCAGCGGGATCTCATAAATGCTGCTCATCCTGTCGCCATCTCTTCTTGCAAGAAAAGTGAGGGTAGATTTCTGCGGCCTGAAAGCAATGCTGCTCAGCGTACCCTGCGTAGCGAAAGGAAAAGAAGTTCCGCTTGCCACATCATACATCCAGAGTTTGGTGGATGGGGCAGTATTTTCTTTTAGTGGATCGGCCGGTACACTGAGTGTATAGGCGATTTTTGTTCCTTCTTTATTAATGATGGCATTGCTGACGGTTTGGATTTTTGCCAGATCCATCGGCGTCACGCCATCCTGGGCAAATAATAATTGCACCGGAATCAGCGCAACGATAAAAAGTAATTTCCTCATTTTCCTCTTCATTTATAATTGAACATGTACATTTTCACCTTATATAACAAAACATGTGGATTTTAGAAATATCAGAAGTCCATCCTATCATAAAACCCCCAAATTATACCTATGACTAATAACCATTGACTACTGACCGCTGTCCTCATGCTGACCATCGACCTTCGATTAACAACTGCTAAAATAACTATCATTTTTTTCTCTACACCACCACACTCACGATCTTATTTGGCACCACAATCACCTTTTTTGGGGTTTTGCCTTCCAGCCATTTTTTGACAACTTCATTTTCCAATACCACAGCCTCGATTTCCTTTGGATTTTTATCCAGTGCAAACCTGATTTTAGTTCTCAATTTGCCGTTGATCATGATCGGGAATTCAAACTCATCTTCTTTAATGAAATCGGCTTTGAATTCCGGATAACGGGCATGTATGATGCTTTCATTATGACCTAAAATACGCCACAATTCTTCCGCAATATGCGGTGCGAATGGCGACAGCACAATCAGCAAAGGTTCCAGAATATCTTTTTTGTGGCAATTGAGTTGCGTAAGCGTATTCACACAAATCATAAATTCGCTCACCGAAGTGTTGAATGAAAGTTGCTCAATATCCTGCTCAACTTTCTGTATGGTTTTGTGGAGGGCCTTGTATTCATCAGCCCTTGGTTTTTCATCACTTACAAGCAGATTGCCGTTCTGATCGTAGAACAATGCCCACAATTTGCGCAGGAATTTCGCCACACCATCAATGCCATGGGTATTCCAGGGTTTCGATAGCTCAATAGGCCCCAGGAACATCTCGTACATTCTGAGGGTATCTGCTCCGTATTTTGCGATGATATCATCCGGATTTACCACATTGTACCACCGCTTCGACATTTTTTCAATGGCATATCCGCAGATATATTTGCCATTTTCCAGTTCGAAAGAAGCGTCTTTGTACTCCGGCATCCACTTTTTGAAGGCCTCAATATCCAGCACATCGTTGTTCACGATATTCACATCCACGTGCAATTCGATCACATCATAATTCTTTTTCAAGCCGGCGCTGACAAATTTGTTTTCCTCCTTCAGCTTGTAGGCAATGCTCGACCGTCCCTGTATCATGCCCTGATTTACCAGCTTTTGAAAAGGTTCTTCATGTGCGATATGCCCTCTGTCATACAAAAACATATTCCAGAATCTTGAATACAGCAGATGACCGGTGGCGTGCTCGGTGCCGCCAATATACAAATCGACCGAATTCCAGTATGCTGCAGCTTCTTTGCTCACTAAAGCCTTATCATTGGCGGCATCCATATACCGGAGAAAATACCAGCTCGAACCGGCCCATCCGGGCATGGTGGTGAGTTCGTATGGGTACTTATTCTTATATAACCAGTTTTTGGCCCGGCCAAGCGGTGGTTCGCCGGATTCCGTTGGTAAATATTCATCTACAGGAGGCAGTTCTAATGGCAATTCATTTTCAGGGATGAGGTGCGGTATGCCGTCTTCGGTGTAGTAAACCGGAACAGGTTCTCCCCAGTAGCGTTGTCTGCTGAAAACGGCATCACGAATCCTGTAATTGATTTTTGATTTGCCAAATCCATATTCTTCAGCATATTTGATCGTGGCCTGCACCGCATCTTTTGACTCCATTCCGGTAATGAAGCCGGAATTGATCATTTTCACATATTTTATTTCCGTTGGGTCATCCAGGTGTTCTGTGCCGGCGATTACGCGATTCACTGGTAAACCATAATATGTCGCAAAGCGGAAGTCCCGGTCGTCGGATGAGGGAACGGCCATTACAACCCCGGTGCCGTATCCGGCCAGCACATAATCAGCTACCCAGAGCGGTGCTTTTTCTTTGGTAAACGGATTGATGACATAAGAGCCGGTGAAAACACCCGAAACCGATTTTACCTCCGACATTCTTTCTCTTTCGGAGCGGTTGATCGCTTTTTGAATATATGCGTCCACCTCATCCTTTCTTTCCGGCGTGGTTAATTGCCCGACCAGTTCGTGTTCCGGTGCGAGTACCATGTATGTGACGCCAAAAGTTGTATCCGGTCTGGTTGTAAAACAGGTCAGGGTAATATCATGGCCATCAACTTTGAAATCCAATTCGCAGCCATAAGATTTGCCGATCCAGTTGGTCTGCATATCCTTCATGGCTTCTGACCACTGGAGATTTTGCAAATTTTCCACCAGCCGGTCGGCATAGGCCGTGATGCGCATCATCCACTGTCGCATTTTTTTGCGCTCTACGGGATGGCCGCCTCTTTCCGAAAAACCATCTTTTACTTCATCATTCGCCAGCACGGTACCGAGTGCCGGGCACCAGTTTACCAGCGCATCGGCGGGATAAGTGAGGCGATACTTCAATAAAATTTCTGATTTTTGGGAATCAGACAATTGTTTCCACTGCTCTGCATTAAACAGAGGCGTATCCTCATCGCAGGCTGCGTCTATGCTTCCATTTCCTTCTTTATCAAAGATTGAAATCAATGCTTCGATGCTTTCCGCACGATCCGATTTGCGATTGTACCAGCTCTGGAAAAGTTGCGAAAAAATCCATTGCGTCCATCTGTAATAGCCGGGATCGCAGGTCTGTACCTCCTTGTCCCAATCGTAGGAGAGGCCGATGCCTTTTAACTGGTCTTTGTATCTTTTGATGTTTTGTTCGGTGGTGATAGCCGGATGTTGCCCTGTCTGGATGGCATACTGCTCGGCAGGAAGTCCGAATGCATCAAAGCCCATGGGATGCAGTACATTGAAACCTTTATTTCTTTTAAACCGGGACACAATATCTGAGGCGATGTATCCGAGCGGATGCCCTACATGCAGCCCGGCTCCTGATGGGTAGGGAAACATATCGAGCACATAAAATTTTGGCTTCGCAGGATCGACTTTTGCTTCAAATACTTTGTGTTCAGCCCAATATTGCTGCCATTTTTGTTCTATTTCCTGATGTTTGTATTCGGCCATTTCTATTGAAAATCAGATCGTTTTAGGGCTGCAAAAGTAAGCAAATAGGCCATGGTTTGAAAAGAAAACAACAAATGTTGGTGCGGGCGAGCCGAATAATTATTTTTGCCTACTTTTATTGCACTCATGATAGAAAAGTATCTCACAAAAAATCACAGCATCTGCGTAATTGGCCTCGGCTATGTAGGTTTGCCGGTAGCCCTGGAGTTGGCCAGAAAATATCGGGTTGTCGGTTTTGATATCAATGCCGCCCGCGTTGAAATGATGCAGAAAGGCATTGATCCCAGTAAGGAACTCGATGCGTCGGCATTTGAGGGGTGCGACATCACCTTCACTGCGGATCAGGCGGATATTAAATCCTGCACATTTTACATTGTTGCCGTACCCACACCAATCAACGAGCATAAAAACCCCGATCTTACCCCGCTGTTGGGCGCCAGTAAAATTGTAGGAGGCGTGTTGAAAAAGGGGGATACGGTTGTTTTTGAATCGACTGTATATCCGGGCTGCACAGAAGAGGATTGTGTGCCGGTGATGGAAAAAGAATCCGGATTGAAGTTCAGTAAAGACTTTTCGGTTGGCTACTCCCCGGAACGCATCAATCCCGGAGATAAGCTCCATACGTTAACAAAAATAACGAAGGTGGTGAGTGGCAGCGATCCCGTTACGTTGAAACTGGTTTCAGGCATCTACGGTTCGATCATCGAGGCAGGTGTGCATGAGGCGAGCAGCATTAAAGTCGCGGAGGCAAGTAAAATTATCGAAAATACCCAGCGCGATCTGAACATCGCCCTGATGAATGAGCTTTCGCTGATCTTCAAAAAAATGGATATCAACACCTATGAAGTGCTGGAAGCGGCCGGCACCAAATGGAATTTTCTTAAATTTTTCCCCGGCCTTGTTGGCGGGCATTGCATCGGTGTCGATCCCTACTACCTGACGCATAAAGCCATGGAACTGGGCTACTACTCCAAAGTCATTACGGCAGGCCGAACGATCAACGATTATATTCATACGCAGATCGCCAAAGAGGTTGTGCAATACCTGATCGGGCAGGACAAATCGCTGAAGCGAACGAACGTGCTTGTGATGGGGGTGACTTTTAAAGAAAATGTCAGCGATATCCGCAACTCGAAGGTGCCTGAATTGATCAATGAATTGCAGGAATTCAGTATCCGGGTTGATGTAGTTGATCCGTTTGCTGATCAACATGAATTTATGGAAGAGTATGGCATATCAATGATCAATGAACCAAATAAACAATATGATGCCATAATTTTAGCTGTAAACCATCATCAATATGCCGGTCTGGATGAATCTTATTTCCTCCAACTTGCTACGTCAAACAGCCTTTTATACGATGTAAAGGGTGTGTATCGTGGCAAAATAAATGAATTAAAATATCTGAGCCTTTAAAAGTGAGCGCGATAGCAAGTCTGAAATTTTTCATTACTAAAAATAAGGAGTTGATCAGGTTCCTGGGCGCGGCATTCCTTTTGTTGCTTTTATGGGTTCTGCTTACTTCATTTTTTCCGGCCATTGTTGCTGACATGCATTATTGGATTATCAGGCCACAGGCCGACATCAGCGCATTTTTTCTCCGGCTTTTAGGGTATGTAATCGATCAGGACTACATGGTAAATGGTTGTGAAGCGAGATTGGTCTTTGCCGGAGCAGGCAGTATTTGTATCGGAGACGGTTGCAGCGGGCTGGAACTGTTCATCCTTTTTTTCGGCTTTATTTTACTGATGCGGGGAAGGATTAAGGATAAGCTTTGGTTCATACCCGCCGGGGTTTTGGCAATACTTATCCTCAACATCATCCGGATTATTGCGCTTTCGCTGATATTTTACCATACTCCTGAATACCTGATTTTTAACCATAAATACACATTTGTAATTATTGTGTATGGCGCCATATTCGGATTATGGGTATTGTGGGTAAATAAATTCAGCCACCGCAGTGATGCCAAATAGAAGGTTGTATTTTCTGGCCATTTTACCCCTGGTATTTATCCTGGTATTATCCTATTGCCGTCACACCTACCTGCTCAATCCAAATCTCGATGGTGATCCCTTCTTCCTTGATTACAGGTTTACAGTCGGCCAAATAGGAGCCGGCTCTTTAGTCAATATCCGTTCGATCCTGTTATACTGGATATTTTTTTTTACTGGTAATGTGGCTTTCTTTTTATCCATTTCCTTTACAAGGAGAAAAATCGTCCTGATTGTCATTCTTTATTTATTTATCAGTGCGATGAGCGGGATTGTCATGGCTGTGGACTTATTTTTCTTCCCTTCAAAAGTTCTTTATCATTTCGCGGCTTCCATTAAAAATTTTCTTCTCAGCCCGGTATTTACTGCTGCTATGTTTGTGGTGTTGTATTATTTTCACCGGATGTCCGGCCGGTCGCGTGGTTGAGTATTTCCTCCTCCGTGATCTGTCGCTAACAGACCACCTCTGACTTCGGAGCTTTGCAGGCCGGGAGTGGAGGTTTTCACTTTTGAATAAGTGATTTATGGACTAATTATCACTCACTGAAAAGGGATTATTATTGGTTTTTTCCATTTGGTAGTCACCGAAGCGCCGGGTGCAGATTCATCATACACCCTG
>CAYZWN010000021.1:36009-36331 GCA_964482185.1 uncultured Roseivirgaceae bacterium | reverse complement strand
TCAGATGGCTGTCACAGAGTGTGATGTCCATATTCTGCCACTTGCCGGCTTTTTTTTCTGCTGAGGTGTTGGGTGTAATGCGACTGTATAAGGCACCCATATGGTGATTATCAAGGACTTTGCCGTAGCTGTCCATAACCTGTACTTCATATAGTCCGCGCAAGTAAATCCCGCTGTTGCTGCCTTCCGGAATATTCACTTTCAATTTCAGATTAAAATCTTCAAAAACATCATTGGTGCGCAGATTGCCGTAATGGATGTGCGGCTGCCCATCTTTTTGAACCGGATCGTTGAGCAGTTCACCTTTCTCGATTTTCCAACC
>CAYZWN010000021.1:0-35999 GCA_964482185.1 uncultured Roseivirgaceae bacterium | reverse complement strand
CCATTCCATCTTTGAGCAGATCAATGGGTTTTCCGTATTTCATTGCCGTGAGATCAGGCGCAGGTGGCAGAGGAGGATTCTTTTTTGCGGTGACATAAAAAACGTCCGCACCTATGCCGTCCTTTTTGGGCATGACCATTTTGCCCACGAGGGTTTTTCCGCTTCCTTCCAGTGTCAGCGTAGAGGTGATGGTCTGTGTACGCGCCTGGCCATTTGGCAATTCAAAAATGGCGTTACTTACCCGTGTTACCACGAGTTTGTCTCCATTTATAAATACATCTGCCACAGGCACCACACTGCCCCATCTCCAGAGTAAATCAGCATCGAGAAATCCCTTTTCCTGACGCACTTCGAGCCAGCCAACACCTTCATCAAAACTCAATGCCCAGCGGCCAAGAAAGTTATCTGTATTATTTTGGGCTGCTACCGGGATAAATAAAAATATATACAGGAGCGTAGCGATTAAGAAGTGTCTGAGCATTTTCATGATTTATATCGGGTTAAGGGTGAGCACGAAAATAATAAAGAAGGGCAACACTTCTATAGTATTGCCCTTGAAATCATATAGGTAGAATAAAGTTTTCTTATGATTTGTTAAGGATTGGCTGTGGGGGCTTTGTTAAGCTGAACGATTTGATGGCAGAGAAATACCATTCTGTCATTAAAGCGATGCCACCTGCCCTTTAAGATGATAGGATCGTCATCATGATTAAGAATTTTTTGCCATAGCGCTTTTTCAAGCTCTTTTTGTTCATCTATATATTCCTGATCATTTTCGAAGTAATCAAATGAAGGTCTGTTCTGGAAAATGACTATCTGGTTGCCCTGCATCCCTTCGCATTCCCCAACAAGGTAAAGCTTGTTTATTCCCTGGTATTTTGAGTAGTCCACCCCGATCGGTTTGATGGAAAGGGTATCGTATTCATCATCGCCACCAAGCGCTACTGCTACTGTGGCGAATATCAGTAAAAAAATGTAAAATATTTTGATCATGTTTTTTACTTTGAGATTGCAAATATACCATAAAAACGAATGTATAAGGGTAAAAGTTTGCAATAATTTAAAAAATACAGCATGATGTATGCAAATATGACAATTTTAATAAATCCTGATTTTGCGGAATTATAATGCCTCAAAAGTCCATAATTCAATCGAAAATTTTTAGAAAAGGATATTCGAATTGTAGAATATTCCTTTTGTCAATCCTGTTATGCAAAATAAAATATTGTGAGACGTGACAAAAATATACCTTACAGAATATATTATATCGAAAATTTATGATGACAGAAGGATATTTGGATATATAGTAATATTGAGTTTCGGATACTCACCAGGAAGTAATTTTATTATCAAAGGGTTCGGTATAAGCAGGTCGTTACCGGTTTGTTTGTCATAAAAGGCATCTTCCGGAATTGTATCTGAATTAACCCGGATTTTACCAGCTGGCCAGATTGAGTCGGAAGCGCTCAGCTTTTTCAAGAAACTCCTCCCAGATGTCCACATCGTTCACACCTTTCTGATGCAGCGTGATCATTTCATCGATCAGCAGGTCTTTATAGCCGAATTTTTTAAACATTTTTTTGCAAAACTCCATCTCTGCATCTTCTATTACGTTGTCGGCCATCATCATGCCCACAAGATCGTAGAGAAGCGCGACTTTTTGATGATGCGTTTCCGGAATATCCGGTTCGATGTTTTCCTTGTCATCGAGTATTTTTTGAATTTGTTGGGGCTTCAACTGATATTTTTCACCGATTTTATGGAGATAATCAATTTCCTTTTGGTGAATGTTCCCGTCGATCGCGGCCAGCGCAACGAGGTTTTTCAGGTGATTTTTCTTAAACTTCAGGTATTGATATTCAAAAAATCCGATCATGGCATTGTATTTAATTGATACCTAAAGATAAGCTTCAAAAACCATAATTCAATGTTTGGAATCTCAAAATCACATCAAATGGATTCCGTGGTGAGCGCAGCTTGATCTCATTTCATCAGACCAAAGGCTGGATTGTATTTCCCCGATATGGGCTTTGCGCAGATAATACATGCAAATGCGCGATTGTCCGATGCCGCCGCCGATCGATTGCGGCAGTTGGTCGTTGAGCAGCATCTGGTGAAAAAGGTATTTTTCCCTGTCCCGGCAACCCGCAACAGCAAGTTGTTCGCTCAATGAGGTTTTGTTTACCCTGATACCCATGGAAGATATTTCCAGCGAATCCTGCAAAATATCATTCCAGACAAGGATGTCGCCATTCAAGCCACGATATGGGCCTGTTGTAGTCGAAATCCAGTCGTCGTAATCCGGGGCGCGGCCATCATGTGGTTTGCCATTTGATAAATCAGCTCCGATTCCAATAATGAATACTGCACCATGTTCTTTCGCAATTCTGTGTTCCCGTTGTTTTGGGGTTAGTTCGGGGTACATTTTGAGCAATTCTTCAGCATGAACAAAATAGATCGTTTCCGGAAGTTGGGGTTTGATCTGCGGATAGTGCTCACAAACCACATATTCTGTGCGCTTCAGGGCTTCATAAATTTTCTCAACGATGTATTGAAGGAAAATCAGATTTCTGTCCTCCTCACCGATCACCAATTCCCAGTCCCACTGATCCACGTACAGCGAGTGGATGTTGTCAAGCACCTCATCAGGCCTTATGGCATTCATATCTGTATAGATGCCGTAACCGTTTTTAATGGCGTGCTCAGCCAGGGCAATCCGTTTCCATTTTGCCAGCGAATTCACTACTTCAGCTTCTGCGCTCTGCATATCCTTTATCGGAAAGGTCACTTTGTGTTCTACTCCGCTCAGATCGTCATTGATGCCGGTGCCTTTAAGCACAAAAAGGGGCGCCGTAATGCGCCTGAGTTTAAGCTCGGATGAAAGGTTTTGCTGGAAAGTTTCTTTGACCAGTTGGATTGCCTTTTCCGTTTCGTTTACATCAAGCAGGTTGATGTAGTTACCGGGGATTTTCAGGTGTTTCATATATTTTTAGTCATCATGTCTTAAGGAAATTTGATATCAAGCGCGATAGGAAAGCTATATTCCCCGTTTTGAAAAATTTTGCCAAAAATAGAGATAATGGTCAAATATCTTAAGGGGATACCGTAAAATGTTGTCGGAAGCGTGTTTTTTATTTTTGAAAACGGCTGAATTGCAGATTTTCTTTCAGTTTTTCAAAAACCTGATAAATGCTAATCAAGCGCCTTAGATGACCTTAAACACCGCACCAATGCCATTTTCGAAATCAAATATCTTCTTGAAGTGCCGGCTTGCTGACAGAGTACCCTGGTGCGCTTTAATTCAATTTTCTCAAACATCACCCGGTTAAATTCAAAAACATCGCCGGCATCCAACTGGCTAAGGGGTACGAGGTCTTCCGGGTGATTGTCGTATTTTCTGAGCGCTGCTACGAGCTTCGCATCTGAATAGGTAGATGCTTTGGGTTTCCGCATGTGTTTGGATAAGGGTAGCAATATATCCCCGGGAAAAACCAGATCTGAGAGCATGGGTTGCATCAATGTTTTAAAATGATTTTGCCAGATTGCGCCGTGTGGCAAAGCGCGACGGCCGTTTTTATCGGTGGTCACCAGGTGGGCAAATTCATGAACGTAGGTGATCAAAAATGAGTATGGATTCAGGTCATGGTTCACGCTGATTGTGTGCGAACCATCTGCCGGGTTGAAACGGTAGTCGCCCAGTTTACTGTTTCGCTTGCGTGTTATCCGAAAGTGAAAATGATGAGATGCCCAGAGGTCGAGGCAGTAATGCACTGCATTTTCCGGCACATGACGCTGGAATATCTGATACAGTTTATGCTTTGTGTCCACCGTTCTATTTTTCCTTGAAGACCAGTTTTAGCGGCACGCCTGCAAACCCGAAGTGCTCCCTGATTTTATTTTCCAGAAAGCGCATGTATGGACTTTTAACGTATTTTGGATGATTACAGAAGAAAGCGAACGCAGGAGTTCGCGTTGGCAGTTGGGTGATGTATTTTATTTTGATGTGTTTGCCACGATAGGCGGGGGGGTTGTATTTTTCAATTTCTTTTAAAAGCACATTGTTTAATTCCGAAGTAGGTACTTTTCGGTGGCGGTCATCATACACCTGCATGGCGGTTTCGATGGCTTTGAACACCCTTTGTTTGGTTATCACGGAGGTAAATATGACAGGAATGTAAGACGATGTGCCCAATTTCTCCATTATTTCTTTTCGGTATTTGTCTGCTGTGGAGTTGTCCTTTTCGATCAGATCCCACTTATTTACCAATATGATGATGCCTTTTCTGTATTTGATAGCCAGGTTGATCAGGTTTACATCCTGAGCTTCGAGCCCAAATTGAGCGTCAAGCATCAGCACACAAACGTCGGAGTTCTGCAGTGCCTTCAAAGCGCGCATCACCGAATAAAATTCGATGTCTTCTTTCACCTTGGCTTTCTTTCGTACACCGGCAGTGTCAATGAGGAGAAAATCTTTCCCAAACATGGTGTACCGGGTATTGATCGCGTCGCGGGTCGTGCCGGCGATGTCCGTAACGATGCTGCGCTCCTGACCGGTAAGCATATTCACGAAGGAGGATTTGCCGACGTTTGGCCTGCCCATAATTGCGATTTTTGGTAATGAATCTTCCGGGTTTTCTACGCCATCATCCTCAAAATATTTCACCATTTCATCCAGCAACTCACCGGTGCCGGAACCATTGGCTGATGACACCGGAAATATTTCGCCCAGTCCGAGTTCATAGAATTCAACCGAGTTTTGTGCTTTTTCGTGCGTATCGGCTTTGTTGGCTGCTATGATCACCGGTTTATTGATCTTCCTGACCACATCGGCGAAGTCCTTATCCAGGTCAGTGAGACCGGCATGGCAATCTGTCATAAAAATGATGACTGCCGCTTCTTTCAGCGCCACCATTACCTGACTTCGGATGGCGGCTTCAAAAATATCCGCTGATCCATGGACGTATCCTCCCGTATCGATTACGGTGAATGATTTGCCTACCCATTCCCCATAGCCGTAATGGCGATCGCGGGTTACACCGCTTTCATCATCCATGATCGCTTCTCTGCTTTCAACCAGACGATTAAAAAGGGTTGATTTACCCACATTTGGCCTCCCGACGATTGCCACAATATTTGCCATGATGCAATAAAAATTAAATCAAATGCAAAAATAGAAAGAATTATGGTGGAAGCAGTCATGATTGTATAAATGATCTGTTTGATGAACGTAATTGACGACTCAGCATGGAATAATGCCGGTTCTGCAACATTTTCTATCTATTAAATAAAGATATACGTGAATTTTACTACACATACTTCGGCATCGGGCTGAAGTATTCATAATTAAAAGTTAAATGAAATGAAGATGTATTTTAAACACGTTGCTACCTGGATCGCATTGAGCTTAATGATGTGTATATTATGGATCGTCGGTATGATGACCGGAAATGCCATTTTCCCCAGCAGTCTCATGGATGCAGCGGGAGAATCATCCCAATCGGGAATGCTTTGGTTGCTTATAGTTTGCATGCTGAACACAGCAGTCATTTTGATTTTTGTTTTCAATTCCCGGGTAAGTGGATGGCAACTTGTGACTTTGCTATTTCTCATCACCTTCGGAATACAGTTTTTTATGGCCCAAATCGAAACGGTCTGGTTCAATGACAGCCTTAATATGCCTGTCAACAGCATACTTGCGCTAACAACAGGTGGGGCCATCATGAACCTGGTGTTTGCCATTGTTGTGGTCTGGGCCACCGGGAAATTCAATACAACCACAGCGCCACGGGTAGAGGTAAACATGCCGGAGGTAAAATCATTGATCACGAGAATTATTATTTTGGCTGTATTGATATGGCCCTTGGTATATTTTCTTGCCGGATACTTCATTGCTTGGCAATTTGCTGAGATACGGCAGTACTACTCAGGCACCACGGCGATGGATGGTTTTTTCGTAATGATGCAGGAAAATGTTCGCTCCGGGCTCTATTTATTTCAGGCAATCAGAGGGTTTCTCTGGGTATTCATTGCAGCACTTGTCATGTATTCCTTAAAAGGCCCGATGTTGCGACGCGCCATCATTCTGGGATTGCTGCTTTCATTATTAGGCGGCAGCCAGCTTATACTTCCCAATCCGATCATGCCGGAGATGGTAAGGACGGGCCACCTTGTGGAAATTACTATTTCAAACTTCGTGTGGGGATTGCTGCTCGCCTGGTTTCTGGACAAATTTTTTAGTAAAACACCGGTGATACACCATTCGGGAACTATTTTAAAACAGCAGCAAACAGCTTTATAGAATCACCATTTAACAAAAATTATTTGACGTTATGGAAAATCATTCATATAAATTCGGCACATTCTTCTGGAGAATTACGGCATCGCACATGGTCACTTACATGATCATGGGCATCATTGCCTCAAGCGCCATGAATTATCGCGATGTGTTTGACAACTCTGCCTTGTCGTGTCTCTACCGGCCTTACGACTCCCCCTGGATTGCCGCCGGCCCAGGGTTACAGTTTATCAGAGGATTGATCTTCGCCCTGGCATTGTGGTATTTCAAAGACAATTTCCTGCATGCAAAGTATGGCTGGCTCAAACTCTGGGGTCTTGTTGTTGGGCTCAGTATTCTCTCAACTGCCGGGGCGCCTGCCGGCTCTATTGAAGGGTTCATTTACACAAAAATCTCATTTGCCGATCAGTTGAAGGGATACTTCGAGGTGGTGCCGCAAACGGGTATGTTTGCATTTCTTGTCTGTCAGTGGTACGCGCATCCCAGAAAACTGTGGCAGTTACTTTCCATTATTTTTGTTTCACTGATCATATTGATGAGTCTGGCAGGTGTTCTGGCCAGATTAAATGTGATTGAAGCCAGTTAAGTATTGTCAATTCAATTAGCTAATATTATGAATAATCAGGAAATTCAAAGCCGTATGAAATCCAGGGGATTAATCGATTTTTACCTTCCAACTGCCATAGCCTATCACCTCAAAATTGTATTGGGCAGCATAGCTTTAACCATGTTTTTCTCTTTAATCTGGAGAGGCCGGCTCATACATGAAGATTTCTGGTTTGTTTTAATCATAATGGTTGTGCAATTGGAAATATTCATGGCCATTGCTGTTAGACTGTTTAAAAAAGAAGAGGTGAAACCCGGCGCATCCTACCGCAATCGGATCGTCACAAGACTGATCAAGTTTTACCTGCTTGTACTTATCATTTCCATCGTTATACTTTTTATGACCATACTGCTCAGCATGGCACTGAACAATCAAAGCCTGAGTGTCATTTTCCAGCATTTTCTGCAAAGGGAATTAAAAGGTTTTTTCCTGTCCTGGCTTATTGGCATTTCTCTCGGCTCGTTATTCTTTTTTTATATGGAATGGAACCAATCGCTCAAACGTGAACAGAAACTGCGCGAGGAAAAACTCATATTTCAATATGAAACCTTGAAAAACCAGGTGAATCCCCACTTTCTTTTCAATAGTTTGAATACCCTTTCGTCGCTGGTAGCCAGTGATACAGGATTATCTGAAATATTCATTCAAAAGCTCTCCACCATTTACCGGTACATTCTTGAAAACCGGGATGTGGATTTTATTAGCTTGTCCAGCGAAATGGGATTTGTCAAGGATTATTTTTTCCTGCAAAAAATCCGTGATAATGGCAAAATTGAACTTACACTGCCCGAAGAACCTCTCGATGGCTACGAGATATTACCAATCTCGATACAACTGCTGGTTGAAAATGCAGTTAAACACAATGCCGCTACCAAAACCAATCCATTGATGGTAAATATAACTCTTGAAGATGGCTGGGTAGTGGTTAAAAACAACCTGCAACCCAAGATGCAAATGGTACACTCTTCCAACTTAGGTTTGAAAAATCTGAAAGAAAGGGTACACCTGATCATGAACAAGGAAGTAGTAGTAGAATCATCCGGCGATTCATTTATTGTTAAAATACCAGTAAAAAGAATATAGATGAACGTACTGATCATTGAAGACGAACACCTGGCCGCCGAACGGCTGGAGAAAATGGCAATAAAAGTTGATCCTGAAATCAAAGTCCTGGCGCGACTCGAATCGGTGGTGGACAGCATCAACTGGCTGAGCACACATGAAAACCCGGACCTTATTTTTATGGATATCCAACTGGATGACGGCATCAGCTTTGAAATTTTCGATTCGGTGAAACCGGATGCACCCATCATTTTCACCACCGCCTTCGACAACTATGCCATCAAGGCGTTTCAGGTGAACAGCGTGGATTATTTGCTCAAACCCATAGAAGAAGAAGCTCTGAGAAGGGCATTGGATAAATACAGATCTATCTACAGATCCGGCGTTAGCTCACTGGAAAAAATCAATGTGCTCTACAAACAGATTGTCAACAATTACAAAACAAGGTTTTTCGTGAAAACGGGCAATCATTTTCATTCTGTCGCCATCAATGAAATCCAGTGTTTCATGATCAGGGAACGGGGCACCTTTTTGAAAACCATCAGCGGTAAAACATACGACATCGACTACTCGCTCGATCAGGCGCAAAAACTGGTGGATCCGAATATTTTTTTCCGGATCAACCGCAACTTCCTCATCCACATCGATGCCATTCAGGACATTTACAGTTACTCCGCCAACCGGCTTGGCGTGAAGTTGAAAATGCTCGATCACCTCGACATGATCGTGAGCCGTGAAAAAGTGGCGGATTTCAAAAACTGGCTGGACAGCTGATGATCCGAATTGTATTTATATAAGGGATAATAATTGGTCAGGCTGCAACAAAAGACACTGTTTATCAGTCTGGTTTTTTTATTAAACGATCATCTCCTTTCATTTGGTGTTTGGAAATATTTAGCAAAACAATCTTTGAAAGAAAACTGCATTTAAAGATTGCATCCTCTATCTTTAGGTAAAATGATTTTGATAATTCATATTGATTTTTACCATGAAAAAACTACTTTTTATCCTGATTATTTTCTCATGCCAGGTCAAAGAACCCGCCGAAAAATTTGAAATTTTAAGCCAGGCCACACCTGAATCCCAAGGCATTTCTTCTCAGGCAATTCTGGATTTTATCCATGCAGCCGAAGCCCAACAACCGAATGCCCTGCACAGCCTCATTGTTGCACGCCATGGAAAAATTGTTGCAGAGGGCTGGTGGCATCCTTATAATCCGGATGCACCGCATTTACTTTATTCACTCAGCAAAAGCTTTACATCGTCTGCTATTGGCATGGCTGTGGAGGAGGGCTTAATATCACTTGATGATCCTGTAGTATCCTTCTTTCCCGACAAAACACCTGAAAACCTCAGCGATAACCTGAAGGCGATGCGCATCCGTGACCTTTTGAGGATGACTACCGGGCATGCTTCTGATTCCTATGGAAGTATGCAGAGACACGCTGATGGCTGGACAGCAGGATTTCTCTCCTTGCCGGTAGAGCACAAACCCGGTACTATTTTCATCTATAATACCGGAGCTACCTATATGCTTGCTGCGATTCTCCAAAAGGTGACGGGACAAACACTGGTTGAATTCCTGCAGCCCAGGTTGTTCGATCCGCTGGGAATTAAAAGACCCTATTGGCAAAAAGACCCGGAGGGGATAGAGGTAGGAGGAACAGGCCTGTACATTACAACCCACGATATTGCCAAATTCGGCCAGATGTACCTTCAAAAAGGAAAGTGGAATGAGCAACAAATCGTACCTGAATCATGGGTTGAAATGGCAACCTCGCTTCAGGCATCCAACGGCAGCAATCCTGAAAGTGACTGGGATCAGGGATATGGCTTTCAGTTCTGGATGTGCCGCCACGGCCTGTATCGGGGTGATGGCGCTTTTGGGCAATATTGCATTGTTATGCCTGAGCAGGATGCCGTCATTGCCATTACCTCAGGATCACCTGATATGCAAGGCATCTTAAACATGGGTTGGGAGCACCTGCTGCCGGCCATGCAAGCTACTGCAGTGCCTGAGAATAAGGCAAATCATCAGGCATTGACGGATAAACTGGCAAGTCTGGCTCTGGATCCGGTGCTGGGGAATGCTTCTTCTGATATGGCTGCTGAGGTTTCGGGAAAGAAGTTCGTAGTCCATGGAGCTAATGCGGAATTCAGTGCGGTATTATTCGATCTGGAAAATGACAATAAAAAAATCACCTTATGGGTAAATGAAGTGGCTCAGGAAATCCCTGTGGGCTATGGAGAGATGATGTCTGGCGAAATGGTGATTCCCGGATGGGGGAAAGTGCCTGTGGCCACAAGTGGCGCATGGACCGGTGACAATACCTACCGTGCCATGATGTATCATGTCTCTGCACCGCATGCCATCACTTTCTATTTCACCTTTTCAGGAAATGAAGTGACCATCGATTCGGAGTACAATGTGAGCTTCGGGCCAACTAAAAGACCGCAACTTACGGGCAGGATAAAGTGATCAACTGAAATCCGGTCATTAAGATCACCAACAACGGATTACAGGAAAAAATTGTTTATTGTCAATCGCTCGCGTCTCGCGCGTGATGAATCTGACAGGCCTTTTTTTGCTGCCACTGGGCAGGGGAGCATTCTTGCAAAATTCTTGCACGGTCAGGGCTTATCATAGCTTCCACCTGGCCGGAGCCGGGCGGGTGGAAATTGATAATGGGGAGAAATCTCAGTCATTCGCCCGGTCGAGCAATCGCTGATCAACGGTTTTGCTTGTCTTTGCCCCAAGTTCCCGGAGCTTATCGGCCCGGCTCACAAGATTACCTTTGCCGGCAGATAGTTTGTTCATGGCCTGATCGTAATTCTTTTTGGTGGTGTTCAGGTTTTCTCCGATTTTGATCAGATCCTCGCAGAAAGCAGTGAATTTATCATAAAGCTGACCACCCTGCCGCGCTATTTCCAGCGCATTGCGATTTTGGTTTTCCTGCCGCCAGATACTGGCGATTGTGCGCAACGTCGCGATTAAGGTAGATGGGCTGA
This sequence comes from uncultured Roseivirgaceae bacterium, assembly GCA_964482185.1. Taxonomy (GTDB): domain Bacteria; phylum Bacteroidota; class Bacteroidia; order Cytophagales; family Cyclobacteriaceae; genus JAAUQL01. The sequence continues at coordinate 25,026 of CAYZWN010000021.1, read as the reverse complement.
CTATCACAATATTTTTATCGTAGGCATCGGTAAACAGTTGGGCATCGTTCTGCACCGCGAGGCTGAATGCCGGTTCGATGGGCATAAAAAGCAGCACAAAATCCAGGCTTCCCAGTTCATAAAGCGATTGATAGTTTTTTTCGCTCAGACCTTTGATATGTGACCGGATGGATAGGAGGTGATTCTTAATTTCCACAATCCGCTCAGCATCATCTTCACTGCTCACATACCTTTCGTAAGCATTGAGGGAAACTTTGGAGTCGATGATGATGTGCTTGTCTTCCGGAAGGTTGATGATAACGTCGGGCTGCAGTCGACGGCCGTCATCAGCAGTTTTGGAAACCTGCATCTGGTATTGTTCGCCCTTTACCAGACCTGACTTCTCCAAAATTGTTTCCAGCATAAATTCTCCCCAGTTGCCCTGTGTTTTCGATTCACCTTTCAGGGCTTTTGTGAGATTTTCGGCTTCTTTGGTGATTTGTATGTTCAGTTCCTTCAGGCTTACGATTTGCTCTTTCAGCGCCGAATTACGCGCTATACTTTCATTGTTGGTTTGCTCAACTTTTTTCTCGAATTCGGCAATTTTTTCTTTAAGCGGATTCAGAATGTCTGACAGGTTGGTCTTGTTCTGGTCGGTAAATTTTTTAGTCTTTTCATCCAGAATCTCATTCGCCAGATTTTTGAATTGTATCTGAAGTTTTTCGTGCATCGATTCAATCTCCTTCTTTTGTTCTGTTAGCTTCTCATGCATACCAACCAACTCCTGGCTTTTGGCTGAAAGCAAATTTGAACTGCGTTCTGCTTTTTCTCTTTCGAGTCGTAATTCTTCCCTCAGACCAGCGATATCGGATTCATACCTGCTTTGTTTTTCGATAGCAACCTTTAATGCAACCTCCTGCTCGTTTGCCTGATCTATCAATGATCTTTGCTTGTCTTCAGACAATGGATTTCTGGATTTAAAGTAAAAATACAAAGCAATTCCAGCCGCGAAAATCCCGATGATCAGACCGGTTATTAATGACAAAAGATCCATAATGAAGAAAATTAAAGTTGCGAAGATACTTCAGGAAGCGTCACTTCAAAAGCCTTTTGGATTTCTTTGTGCAGCGTGGCACTCAGCGAATCGACCAGACCTTGATTTTCCGGTAATTCTGAAATATTCACATTTTCGGCCGGGTCAGTGAAGTGGTCGTAAAGCATGCGTCCGTAAAATTTATTTTCCTTGTCGTACCACTCCGTGTACAGATATTGATCTGTTTTGATCGATTCACCATGAATGAATCTCGAGTAAATTATTTCTTTATGCGGCGCATAGGGATTCTGCATCAATTCAGTAAAACTTTTACCATGCAGCTGTTCAGGGAGCGGCAATCCTGCCAATTCAGAAAGTGTTGGATAAATATCAATAAATTCCACAAGCGAACCGGTCCGGGTGTTTGCCGGATAGCCCGGCGCACTGATGATCATTGGTGCCCGCATGGCTACATCAAAATTTGAATGTTTGCACCAGAGGGTGTGTTCACCGAGTTGCCAGCCATGGTCTCCCCACAGGATCAGGATTGTATTTTTACGTAAGTCCAGTTCATCCAATGCCTGCAGCAAGCGGCCAATTTGCGCATCCGTATAGCTCACACAGGCGTAATAGCCACGGATCAGAGTTTTGGCCATTTCGTCAGAGACAGGTCCTTTTCGGGGCACGCCGCTGTAGTTTCTCAGCTCACCAAAATTATGAATCGCAGCCGGGGGGGCATTTTCGGGAACGAAATAATTATCAGGAAGAAAAATATCTGATTCGGGGTATAGATCCCAATATTTTTTGGGTGCATTGAAGGGCAGATGCGGTTTCATAAATCCCACTGCTAAGAAAAATGGTGTACCGGCTTCTTTGAGCCTTTTGAAGTCATCTATGGATTTACGTGCAATTTGGCCATCAAAATAAGCATCATCATCCACATCGGGCCATTCGTATGGCAAACCCCTGCCTCCTGCCGAAGTGTCCTGAATAGCGAGGTTTGTTTCGCTGAGGTAATTCCGCCAGTTACCATTAGGCGCATTAGGTCGCCATGGTGGCTCAGTCCAGCTTGAGGCCATATCATTGATATGATGAAAAATCTTGCCATTGGATATGGTGTAATATCCATTGTTCCGGAAATGTCCGGGGAGACTTATGGCACCGGGAGCATCTTTTTCCGCATAGGTATCATATCCTACAAAGCGGTTTTTTGTCGGTTTGATGCCGGTGAGCAAACTGGCTCTCGAAGCGCCGCATACCGGCACATTGCAGTATGCCCGGGTAAAAGTAAGTCCTTCGCCGGCCAGTCTGTCAAGATTTGGAGATTTGATATGAGCGGCTCCAAACAGGTTGAGTTCAGGCCTCAGGTCGTCAACAGCTATGAATAGAATGTTTGGTTTTTCATCACCCTTTTTTTCTGAGCAAGAGACCGTCAGGGTCATTATGATGAATATGCAAAATGTACTTAGTATTAAATTTTTCATTTGAAGCAGAAATATTTTGAAATAAGAAATTAGATTTTTCCAAGACGAGAAAAGTCTTAGAAAATTAACGAATAAGTTTCTTATTGGAAAACATTTTCCTCCTTAAAAGTGGATTTCTGCTTTATAAGGGTAGTTATTGTTTCGATGCAGTCTTAAAAAAGCGGTCTCATGGCATTTTATAGAAGATTTTAATCGCGAAGAATAATGTGAAAAAAGTACAATAAATATGAGGGTTTAATTGAGTAGAGGAATTAATTCTGTTTTGGGCTTTAATTTTTATTTTATATTTTGCACATATTGGGGAAAAGTTGTTATGCTCAATCCCGGCTTAAAACTTAAGAATTGATTACTCAAACTAAACTGGACTTTTATGAATTTCACGCCAAAATTTGACACAACAGCCATGGAAGCAGAGAAGAAGAAGTACGAACCTGTGACTAAATATATGGCCACCGATCTGATTACTTTTAAACCTGACGATGAAATCGGTGATGTCATTGCAAAATTGAATGACCATCAAATATCGGGGGCCCCTGTACTCAACGACAGGCGGGAGCTTGTTGGCATTATCTCAGAGCAGGATTGTCTCAGGGTAGTTCTTGACAGTGTTTACCACAACCAGCCTATTAGCAAGCATCTTGTAAAGGATTACATGCAAAAAAATATGATCACTATTTCGGTTGATGCCGATGTGGTCGATGTGGCCAATATGTTTCTAAAGCACAGGTTCAGAAGGTTTCCCGTCGTGCAGGATGGCATACTGAAAGGACAGGTAAGCAAACGCGACATACTGAGAGCCGCATTAAAGATCAAGTTTACCACCTGGTAATATGAACCAACCAAAACCTAAAGGAATATGAGATCATATTCCTTTTTTTTTGGCAAAAGTTAAAAGCTAAATCACCTTTAAAGCCTGCTCATTCAGGTCGAAGCCGGATGGATTTTTTTAATGAAAATCGACCTCCGAATTTTCCGATCTACTATAAATTCTGGTACGGTTATAATTTTTAGACGTAATCAACCAAATTGCATCCTGAAAAGCAGGACTGCTTTTTACTGAACAAATCTGACAAATGGCAGACATCAATCTTATTACAATAACAGGGCCGACCGCAAGTGGCAAAACAGGTTTTGCGGCACAACTTGCTTACCGTGTGCAGGGCGAAATCATCAGCGCAGATTCCAGGCAGGTATATCGCGAAATGAATCTGGGCACAGGCAAGGACTACGACGATTACATTGTAAGGGGGGAGAAGATTCCCATTCATCTCATCGATATCAGGGAGCCTGGATACAAGTACAATGTGTATGAATTCCAGGAGGATTTTTTTAGGGCTTTTTACGACATTCAGTCCAGAGCAAAAATGCCAATTTTGGCAGGTGGTACAGGAATGTACATTGAGGCTGTTCTCAACAGGTATAAGTTAGTATCCGTTCCGGAAAATACAGCTTTGAGGGCAGAGCTGGAAAAATACACCCGGGAGCAGCTTGTCGCGATGCTGAAAAACATGAAACCGGATTTGCATAATACGACCGATATTACCAGCAAAAAGCGAACCATCAGAGCGATTGAAATTGCAGATTATTATCGTCATAGTCAGGCATCAACCCATGAGTTTCCTGAAATCCGAACTGTAGCAATTGGTGTTAAGAATGAAAGGGAGGTTAGAAGGAAGCGCATATCAGAACGTTTGATGGCAAGACTAAATGGTGGAATGATTGAGGAAGTTCAGGAACTGTTGAAGAAAGTCAGCCCGGAAGATTTGATATTTTACGGGCTGGAATACAAGTATATCACGCTTTACCTGACCGGGCAACTCGGCAAGGATGAAATGATCAAAAGACTTGAGATCGCAATACATCAGTTCGCAAAAAGACAAATGACCTGGTTTAGAAAGATGGAAAGATCCGGAGCGGAAATTCATTGGATAGACGGGCAGCTCAACATGTCAGAAAAACTCAGGAGAGCCAAAGCGATACTTGACCGGCATGGGATCGGCTTTTTAAATTAAACCCTGGGGGCTTGAGAACATATTGATTTTTAGCTAATTTTACTTTTTAAATGAAAAAAACCTTCCCTAAAATAATTCATCTTTAAATGTAAACAAATGAAAAACTCAATCGCACTTTATCTTATAGCAATTTTACTTGCCTTTTCTTGTGTACCGAAGGCCGAAAAGGAAAAGCTTGAAATGGAAAATGAAGAACTGAAGGCCGAACTGACCAGGGCCCAGATGGCAGTATCAACCCTCGAAGAAGTCGGCAACCTGATCGATAGCATTGATAAGGCAAGAGATGCCCTGAAATTTGATTTGGAATCCGGAACCGATTATGATGACTACCTGAAAAGAATGGAGGACATCAACAATTACGTCAGGGACACACAAAACAAGCTGAGTCAGCTCGAACAGGAACTGGACAAATCATCTACAAATAGCAGGGCTTATACCAGGACTATTTCAAGGTTAAAAAATGAACTTGCAGCCAAATCTCAGGAAATTGCCCAACTGCAGAATACGGTGGAGAATTATAAAACTGAAAATGTCGAATTGCTCAAAATTGTTAATGTTCGTGAATCACAAATCATGGCTCTGGAAGATGATATTTCAATCAAGCTTGAAGAACTGAATTTGTTGGAAAACCGGATGCAGGAAATCATGAAAGCGGCACAGGTTTCCGATGGTGATTCTTACTTCGCACTCGGTGAAGCTTTGGAAGAAGCAGCAAAGCGCACCAAGCTGGCTCCAAAGAAAAGAAAGGAGTCTTATTCAGAAGCGATGGAATATTACAAAAAAGCTTTGTCTTTTGGCAGGGAAGATGCACAGGCCAAGATTGAGGAGCTGGAAAAGAAGATCTAATCAGGAAATTTTAATCGATAAAACAAAGCGCTGCTATTGGTAATTATGGCAGCGTTTTTTGTTTTTGCGCGTTGCAATCCCGTATAATAGCCACAGTCTCCTTAACTTGTTGAATTTTCCCATTGCATTAGTATTAATAATTTCTTAGATTTATTAATGCATAAACAACCATCATGAAATATGTAACAATTCTACTTCTTCTCATTGTTTTTTTCTCCACTCATTGTGTTTACGCTCAGACAGTAATGAAGTCAAAAATAGTAAAAGCGGGTTATGGTGGAGATTTTATGCCCTTTCAGGAAAGCAATCACCGCTCTATTCATCTCGAATTGGAAAATTCAACCAGATGGCATTACCTGACCAATGAATTTGGATTGGGATTTTTGAGAAATGGCGGGGACTTGTACTACATGAAATTCGATTATAAGTTTTATCCGTTTTCTGCAATCTTCAGAAATTTTAAATACCAGGGTATATTCATCAGTGCCGGGCCGGGCCTTTACTATAGCGATCTCGACAATATAAATAATAAAATTGGTGTTGGCTTATTTACAACAGGAGGCATACAGCTATTGATGAATAATCGTATTTCAGTTTCTTTCGAAATGGAAATGGATATTATTGGCAATCTGACGCCACAGGTAAATTCTTTCAGTGATGGTAAGGATCACCAGGTTTACTTCACCAATTCCCTTAAAATAGGCTACGTTTTCAATGTTGCGAAAAAGAATCCTAAAAAGCCATATTGACGAATAAACGACAGCGTCGATTGCAACTCAATTTCCGATTTAATTTCTCCTAAAGTTAGCCCTCCAGGTTTTTAGGGAGGTTCTTATATTAAACCAACCGTATAAAAACCGGGCTTGACTCAATAGTTGCATTTGGTTTTTACGTGTCCGAATCCCAGGGTTTAGAGTTCGGAAATGATCATCACAAACCCACCTCCGGGTGCCATATGTAAGGTATGCTTACCGCCACCGTCAATAGTTTTTTCAACTAAGGCATAGTCATTGCCAATGCGGTCGGCATTGATCCCGTCCTGAAATATCTGCGCCTTGTATTTTCCGTTCTTTAGAAATGAAAAATCAACATCAACGGTGCGTGCTTCCCAGTTTGTCATGCCGGCAACATACCATATTCCGTCTTTTTGCCGGGCAATAATTGCATAATCTCCAACTTTTCCATCCAGAGCTTTGGTTTCGTCCCAAACAACCGGAACATCCTTCAGATAATTCAAAACAACAGGATCGGCCTTATAAGCGGTGGGTGCGTCGGCCAGCATCTGAAGTGGCGCCTCGTACATGACGAACATGGCCAATTGCTGGCATCGTGTACCCTGGCTCATTGGTCGCTCGAAAAAGACGCCGAAATTTGCTTTTTGTGCATTGGTCATGGCGCCGGGCGTATAATCCATGGGACCGGCGGCCATTCTGATGAATGGAATACTTACGGCATATTCCGGGGTAGTGCCGAATGGCCTGGAAAATTTATTATACTCCAGCCCACGCATGGCTTCCCGGTTTATCACATTCGGGTATTTGCGATGTAATCCTGCCGGCTTGTACGCACCATGGTAATTGACCAATAACTTGTGCTCTGCGGCCTTCCTGGCAATACGATGATAATAATCCACCATAACCTGATCATCCCGATCCATAAAATCAATTTTCAATCCCTTCACGCCAAGTTGAGAAAACTGATTCATGGCCTCGTCCAGCTTTTCATTGAGTGGATAATGTACGCACCAGAGGAAAACGCCCACGCCTTTTTGGTTGGCATAATCCACAATTTCTTTCAGATTGATCTGATCATCGAGTTTCATCAGATCATATTGATCCGACCACCCTTCATCAAGGTTGATATACTCTATACCATTTTCAGCAGCAAAATCGATGTAATACTTGTAGGATTCCGTATTGATGCCAGCCCGGAAATCAACGCCGACAAGGTTGATGGCACACCACCAGTCCCAGGCGACCTTACCAGGTTTAACCCATGAAAAATCCATGTTGCTGTCGTGCGCATCACTCAGCTTGTATACGATGTCTGTGTCGAGCAACTGGGCGTCTGTTTCTGCAATTTTAATAATTCTCCAGGGGAAGGTTCGTGCGCCCTGGGTTTTTGCTATAAAATCAGCTCGTTCCTGCACGATCAGGTTGAAATTCATATGTCCGCCGGGAGCCCATTTTGTTGGATAATTTGGAAAAGCAGCTTTCAGGCCATTTCTGTCTGAAGGATTGTTCGTCAGGTGAAATCCGGGGTAATCTTCAAGATCAGATTCGGTGATCAAAACATTCAGATCAAAATCTGTCTGAACCAGCACGGGGAGATAGCGCAGCGAATCGGATAACTGAGACATTTTGTTTATGCTGTAAAAGTTCTCATAACTGTGTTCAAATCCCGCTGCGAGCGATGACCATAGTGTATAGTCACCTGCAAAATTGAATGTTGCCTCTTCGTGAGACACGATCAGTTTATTTTTACCAGTGTATCCGAACCGGTAAGCAAAAGCCTCATCATATAACCTGAAGGTAACGGTGTAGTTGCCCTTAAATGAAATGGTAAGTTCATTGAAGTGATCCCTGATGGTTTTCCGCTTGCCATAAAGTGGGGTGAGTGTTTCATCTACTGTTCTTTTCTTATTGTTTCGGGCTGCCGGGTTTTCGCCCCATGTTGTGCCGTCTGTCAAAGTCATGCTGATTGGGGAGGCTTCCACAAACTTTTTTCCCGCGAAACTGAGACTGTAATATATTTTATCTGTAAGTTCAATATTTGCAGCAAGTTGTCCGTCCGGAGATTGGACAGTGTAATGCTTTTGGGCGTGCAGTGGCCAACCGAAAAGTACAATTACCAGGAGAGGCAATATCAATGTGCGTTTTTTCATAGCGGTATCTGTTAAAAAAAGTTAAGTAAGATTCTATTTAAAGAACAATAATAATCATTCATACCCCTAAAAAAATCAGGTAGATTGGGTTTTAATTTTGAGGGTTAAAAATAGCCTGAAAGCCATGAAACCAGGGGCGGTCTGAATATATTTGTGCGGCGGTAAAATGATGAGAAATGAATGATGATCCTATAAGCAACCGGTCGAGAGTCCCGAAATATAAGCAGCTCGTAAACCGGATATTATCTGATATTCAGAATGGCACATTGAAATATGGGGATAAACTACCTTCAATTAATGAGAATAGCGAAGAGCTGTATCTCGCCAGAGACACCGTAGAGCGTGCATACAAACGACTGCGTGAGATGGGTATAATCATACCCGTGAGGGGGAAGGGTTATTACATCAACTCAGTAGAACATCCGGAAAAGATTAAAGTTTTGCTCATTTTCAACAAGCTGAGTAATTATAAAAAAATTATTTATCAATCATTTATTGATACGCTCGGAGATAAGGCAACTGTGCATTTGCAAATTCATCATTACGACACACGTATTTTTCACAATATTCTTTCAGAACATCTCGGCAGCTACCATTATTATTTAATTATTCCACACTTCAAGGATCTTTCGAAAGAAACCATACAATTAGTCAATAAAATACCAAAAGACCGGCTCCTGTTGCTTGATAAAAACCTGGAGCAGATCCAGGGTGACTACAGCGCAGTGTATCAGGATTTTCAAAATGATATTTACGAGGCGCTGATGCAGGGCATTGACCTGTTGAAGAAGTACAAGAGATTGGTATTCATTCTTCCCGAAGAGCAGGAGAAGAAAGCGTTGAATATTCAGGGGGGCTTTAAGAAATTCTGCGGACTCACCAGGATGGAACACGAGATTATTGAGAATCACGATTTTCGCACTGTCGTGAAAGGTGATGCATATATTTCAATGGAAGAATCAGATCTGGTGTCGATCATCAAATTCAGTCGCGAAAAGGAGCTAAAGATCGGCAAAGATATTGGCGTACTTTCATTCAACGACACACCGCTCAAGGAAGTGCTTGAAGATGGCATATCCGTGATAACCACCAATTTCTCAAGAATGGGAAGCCTTGCCGCTGAGCTGATTCTTGAAAAAAGAAGACAGAAGGTCAGAAATGAATTCATATTTATAAGAAGAAAATCATTGTAAAAAAATAAGCCCGGATGCCTCCGGGCTTAGATTTACCCTAATTAACTATGCGTATTTACTATCTTAAAAATTATGAAATCCTATAACATTACTATTACTTCATTGCCGGCCTGCTCCTTCATGCTCCTCACTTTGCCATCATATTCGCAATCCGCAATTTTCCCAATCAGATACTGCTGGCTCGACTTATTGAAAGAATATCGCTGACAACTTTGAACGGCGATTTTGTTTGCCTCGCTGTTAAGCCTGTCGTTCTGTGCGATCTCGATGCTGCCTGACGATGACACCACGTTGATCTCATCACTATCCCTGAAAGCTGTAACGCTGAATTCATTTCCACGGCAGATTGAGGTGATATTCTGCGAAACCACAATAAATGGCCTTTCATGCTCTTTATTCGTTTCAAACCACGCCTCACCTTCCAGATGCACAACCCGGTACCGATCATTAAAGCTTTCGTAATAGCTGAGTGAGCTGTGTGGCCCAAGCAGAACTTTTGTTCCGTCTTTTAAAATAACCGTTTCCGGGAAATTATTGTCATTCATGTGCGTGACCATTGCAGGTGCGCCTTCTTCCTCAGGAGCCAAATAATAGGTAGGTCTAAGCGCAAACCATGCGCTGGCTATAATCGCTACAGTGGCCGCTACTTTAATATACCATGGCATCCGGAACTCCTTTGCCTTTTTTTGTTTTTGAGCTGCGGGTTTGATCACTTCCTCGATCCGACTCCATATTGCCTCGGGCAATTCCTCGGCATCATTGAAATCCTGCCAGTCGGTTTCCATTGCGTCAATGAAGGCTTTTTCATTCTGATTGAGATCAGCCTGAAAGTCGGTCAACTCCTTTCTGTGAAGTTCGCGATTTAAAAACCTATTGACCTTATCGTATTTCACTTTTTATAATTGTTACAACCTTATATACACATTGAACTGGTTCTACCCCTATTGAAAAGGAAAATTATTGTAAAAAAAATGCGTAAAAAGAAAAAACAGGATAAGGGGGGCGAATTCAGATAGCTGTTCTCTCAGGAATTTCAGCGCCTGTCCCATTTGGTTTTCAACAGTCTTAATAGAGATGCCCAACTTAGCGGCTATTTCTTTATTCTTCAGGCCGAGTTCACGACTCAATCTGAATATTTCCTGTCTTTTGGGAGGCATGGCGTTAATTGCTGCCTCTGCTTTCAATTTTACTTCCCTGTATTCTACTTCGATCTCAGTAAGACTATGTTCCGTGTTTTCAGAAGCAAGCAGAAAGTCCAGATACACCTGCTCATTCACCTTTTTTCTAAAACCATTGAAAATGCGATTTTTAGCCGCCTGAAATACATATGCAGAAAAGGAGCCGGACTCATCAACATGTGCTCTTCTTTCCCAAATACGGAGAAAAACTTCCTGAACGATTTCTTCTGATTCTTCGCTGTCTTGCAGATATTTTTTTGAAAAAGCGTAAAGCCTGGGTGCGTAGCGCTCATACAGAATCCGGAAGGCATGATGATCTCCCTGCCTGAATTGCCTTACCACGATCCGTTCATCTGATGATTGAAGCATAGTTATTAGCGGGAATTTGCTAAATCCCAGTTACACGCGCCAAAGATAAGACAATCAACTTTCATACATAGTTCGTCCCGGCAATTATTGAAACGATTCTTTATTTGTGAATCCGATTTTGCGCCCGGGCATTGCATATTTTTATATTATGACTGCCGGGCTCAAGGCCGGTAATTATAGTTTTATTGCATCGGGAAAAAAAGTGCGTTTCGTGAACGAGTGCGCATACTCTGACGTTGAAATTGATATACTTCACATTAAAATGAACGACAGATGGAAACAAAGGAGTTAATTGCCAGATACAAAACGGGGTATCAAAAACTGGCCATTCAGTTAAAGGACATTCCTGAAGAAGCGATGCATTATAAGCCTGAAAAAACATCCTGGAGTATTGCCGAGGTGATTGTTCATCTGGCAGATTCAGAAGCGCATGCTTTTGTGAGAGGGAAGAAAATTATAGCAGAAAGTGGAGGAAAAGTATGTGTTTATAATCAGGATATCTGGGCCGAAAAGCTGTTTTATGATCAGATGGACTACAAACTGGCTTTATCAATGATCCGGATTATCAGGAAAAATCTGGTATTGGTATTAGATAAAATTGCTCCGGAGGTATGGCAAAATTATATATATCATCCGGAATCGGGCAAGATCACGCTGCTGGACTGGATACAGCTTTACACAGATCATATTGATATTCACGTTCAGCAAATCCACCGGATATTCTACGATTGGAAAAAGCAATATGAACTTCAGAGCCTGTGGTATAACCTGATGCCATAGATTATTCAGTTGCTTCCGCGTTTTCTGCTCAAAATATAATTCTCAGGAAACCCTATTCGTAGTTCGATTCAAATCTCGGATCCTGGTTGAAGTCCTTGAAAACTCTTTTAATATTGCGCGCTGTGGCTTTTTTTGGATTATCCCAGGTGGCATCCAGCTCGAGCTTGGCAATATCCTGAAGGTTTAGTTGAAAAGACAAGCTTCGCATATCGCTCTGAAATACTTTATCACGCTTACTGACAGGTAATGCATACTTGCTTGCAAAAATGTTTCCATGGATGAGAATATCATTTCTTTTTTGAGACACATAATTCAGGTCGCGCATAATATCTGTTGGCGGTTCGCCAATTACATTACTGGCCTCGAGTGTGCCAATGGTAGCCGTTGCAGTTCCACCCACACCGGCGGCAATTTTCTGGCCGTCCGGGTTTTCCAGAAATATGACCGGTGACAAACCGGTAAGCGCACCAAGTGAGGCGGTAGTGATGGAGCGATTCTTTTTACCTTTTTTTGCTGCTTTGTATTTTTTTTCAAGCTCTTTTTCTTTTTCGTTAAGTTGAGAAAACAAATCATAACACTGGGCAAGCACTGATCTGTATTGGTCGTACAGAATCCGGTCTTTTTCCAATATATTTTCCGTGTCAGTCACTGTTACAAGGATGTTTTTTTCAGTCCGGTTGCTCTCCTTGTCTATTGCAAAAAAGCTGATGTCGAATTGCTGTTTTTGACCTTCCTCTTCAATAAAGTCAAAGCCAGGCGTCCAGGAGAATTCAAATTGCCAGTTGCCTTTGTCCTTAAGGGCATCTGAAGTAATATTTCTGTTTTCCGTTACGAAACTGAATGTAAGCAGGTCGCTATCTCCATTGGGATCAGTGATAAAAAAACTAATGTGTAATTCGTCATCTTCCTTGATCTCGAATTGTTGTTTATTTGGGATCATGGTGATTTCGGGGGGCAGGTCAGCCTGAGAGACCTCCATTTTTACCTGCCCGAACACTTTTTCGCCGGCAGGATAATCTTCGACAGAAAAAGAAAAATATACAGGATTGTCATGAAGATAGTTGAGTTGTCGTCTGGATGGGTTCCAGGATACCCTTCCATCCTGGTTGATGGTCATGCCCTGTGGCAATTCCCCAACTTGTGGTTTAAATATGAGCGAATCGCCATCCGGGTCATAAGCAATTCCCTTTCTATTGAGTTGGTAGGTGTTGTCCTTACCGTATTGAATGTAGAATGGTGGCAAATCGTTTACAATAGGAGGGCGGTTTACATTCTCAATGTATAATGGTATGTTTTCATAAATTTCAGTGCCTTCGGAATCAAATACCTTGATTTTTAACATTGCGGTTTTTATTTGATCCCGTGTAGAAACAAAATCAAAGTCTGGCGTCCAGGCGAACTGACCATATCGGTCCAGGTTTTCCATCAGAAAATCAGGCTCAAGCAATTCGAACTGGTAAGAACCGGATCCGCCTCTGGCCTCAAAACTAATTTCAATTGCCTCCCCCTCTTTCCCGGAATCCCAACCTGTTGGTTTTTCATAAAAAATCGTAAGCGGCTCAAGTTTGGGTTCCTGCACGACAGGCGCTACTATGGGTTGTGTGTCAGAATCAACTTCAGTCACCGCCGGAGGTGTATCTTCTGAAACAGCATTTTCAACCGGGGTTTCATCGGGGACAGGGCCGGAAACGTAAACGCGTACCTGACCAAATACAACATTGCCCGCCTGGGAAATAGCTGAAAACTTAAGCTGAAAAGGTGTTTCCTGTAAAGCCTTAAGTTGTGGAATTGAGGACTCCCACTTCAAAATGCCATCAGTGCTAAAATTGAGGCCTTCCGGCAAATTATTTTCATGGCTGTAGGTAAATTTTTGATCGGCCCGGCGTATCACAGGGTGCATGTTGACGTCCAGCGTATTTTCTCCGCCGTACTTCACCTCAAAAATCATGGATACGCGTTCCAGTGTATCCAACACCTCCGATTCGGGATGTGTAACTGCCAGTCCAAAATTGTTAAAAGGCAACAGGATAATGGGATAAAGCGAAAATAGAATTAGCGTCTTAAGTTTCTTGAATAATTGCATTTCTTCTTTAAAGTTTAAAAAGCTGTTGACCGGACGATAACCAGAATTTGCTACAAAAATAGCAAGAGAATACTTAACAACTTATCATGTTTGGCATTTAAGTATTTGCTCTGAATGTCAAAGATAAAACGATTTATGTTTGCTAATGATACGCTAAAAGTTATAAAAAATACCACGCTGGCTAAAACTGATCATAATATCGAAAAACCTGAATCATATCTTCTGTTTTGCGCAAATCCAATTGATTTTTTTTAATTAGCTGCAGGAGCTCTGTTTCGTGATCAGGGAAAATTTTTACAAATGCCTTGTTGCCGGACCTGGTTTTTGCCGGCGTACCCGATGTGTTGGAAATATAAAAAAACGAAGGATAATGCTTAAATTCATCGTGGGTTTTGTTCAGCGCATAACCTCCTTCGAAATTGGCTTTCTCATACACAATTTTTATGTACTCCAGCAAAACAGCTTTACCCTCATAAAGAATTCTGTAGTATTGATCCGCTCCATTCTTTTCATATGATGGATATTTTCCAAAAACCTCATTTCCGGTGTCGGGGACGTTTACGCTAAATCGCCGCACCAGCTCGCGATTTATGATGCCGGTTTGCCTGCCAGCCCGGATTATCAATTCGTTTTCAACAAGATTGAATTTCAATTTAACATCATTTATCAATTTCCCATTTTTGAGTTCAATTTCTCCATTCAGCCATTCATCATGGTAATAAGGTGATCCTTTAACGCCTTCATAGCGGTTATTGAATTCTCTGATCACGCCTGCATCACCGGCGATGCTGCCGATTTTTATCAGATTCTCATTAGCGTCGCTGCCTTCAAGACTCTGGGCGCACAGCAGGTGTGGAAACATTGTAATGACGAACAAGACGAGTGGTTGAATGCTCATATACTTCGTGGTAATTAAACAGTTTGAAAACGGCCTGTTTACTTTTTTATTTAGGGATAGATACAATTCTATGCTATCCTAATCATCAGGTGAAGCCTGCTTTACTCTGTATTATTAAACAAAAACCCCGGCGATTTATGCCAGGGTTCTTATAAATGTTTCAATCAACTAACTAAGCTGACTCAAGTCAGAATATATTATTTCTCCTCTTCGGCATCATCTTTATCAGCTTCTTTTGCTTTTTTGGTAGGCTTTTTAGCTTTTGCCTCCGTTGCATCATCAACTGCCTTTGGCGCTACTACTTCCTTTTCTTCCGGAACTTCTTCAGTTACCTCGGCAGCAGGCTCGCTTTTTGGCTTTTCTTCGGTGACTTCAGCTTTAGGTTCTGCCTTAGCCGAAGTGGCTTCTGCCGCTTCATCTGCCGGAGCTTCCTTTTTAGCCTTTTTAGGGGCTGTTTTTTTCCCGCCTTCCATCTGTTCTTTCAGAGCTGAAAGCGCCTCTATATCTCCCAGGGTATCTTTTTGATTATCCTTATTGATCTTGGAAACTGCACTTCTGGTGTTGTCAGTTTTCTGCTTAGCTGCTTTTTGCTTTTCTTCCCTGAAGCTGGCCGTATGCGATAGCACAATTCTCTTGTCGTCTTTTGAGAATTCGGTCACCCTAAATTCAAGGGTTTCTCCTGCATTGGCAGTAGTGCCATCTTCCTTTTCAAGGTTTTTGATGGTGGCGATGCCTTCAAGACCATATGGCAGTTCGAGTACAGCACCTTTGTCGTTTTTACTGATGATGGTACACTTATGAACAGACCCTCTTGTAAACACTGTTTCGAAGGTATCCCATGGGTTCTCTTCGAGTTGCTTGTGGCCAAGTGCCAGTCTTCGGTTTTCCACATCCAGTTCCATGACCTGGACTTCCAGTTCTTCACCAACCTTTACAAATTCGGACGGATGCTTGATCTTCTTGGTCCAGCTAAGATCAGATACGTGAACGAGCCCATCGATACCTTCTTCAAGTTCGATGAACAATCCGAAGTTAGTCAGGTTTCTTACAATGCCTTTGTGTTTTGTGCCAATAGCATATTTGGTAAGTACGTTCTGCTTTGTCCATGGATCTTCGGTGAGCTGCTTGATGCCAAGCGACATTTTTCTTTCATTCCGGTCAAGGGTGAGCACTACTGCCTCTAGTTCGTCTCCAACGTTTATGAAATCAGAAGGATTCCTGAGGTGTTGAGACCATGACATTTCCGAGACGTGAATCAGACCCTCGACTCCCGGCATAAGTTCCAGGAACGCACCGTAATCTGCTACATTCACAATTCTGCCTTTAACCTTCGAGCCAATTTCAATGGTACTATCAAGTGCATCCCACGGATGAGGCGTAAGTTGCTTCATGCCAAGTGAAATCCGCTTTTTGTCATCATCAAAATCAAGCACAACGACATTTACTTTTTCGTCAAGCTTCAGCACTTCTTCAGGGTGATTGATCCTTCCCCATGAAATGTCAGTAATATGCAATAAGCCATCTACACCGCCGAGATCGATAAATACACCAAAGTTGGTCATATTCTTGATCACACCCTCGAGCACCTGGCCTTTTTCAAGGTTTTCGAGAATTTCAGCTTTTTGCTTTTCAAGGTCTTTCTCTATCAAAATTTTATGAGAAACGACCACGTTGTCATTGGCGTAGTTGATCTTCACAACCTTCACTTCCATTTTCTTATTGACGAAAATATCGAAGTCTCTGATTGGCTTCACATCAATCTGAGAACCAGGCAGGAATGCTTCTACACCAAAAATATCCACAATGAGGCCACCCTTAGTACGACGCTTCACAAAACCATCGATTACTTTGTCGTGTTCGAAAGATGCCTGAATGTTATCCCATGCCTGGACAATTTTCGCTTTTCTTCTTGAAAGAATAAGCTGCCCTTGCGTATTTTCCTGTTCTTCCAGGTAAACTTCGACTTGTGATCCTATTTTCAAATCAGGCGTATCGCGAAATTCATTCAGCGGAACAAGCCCATCCGATTTAAAACCGATATTTACTATGACGTCCCTGTCAGTGATGCCAACTACAACGCCATGTACGACTTCTTTTTCGGTTACAGTGTTCAGCGTGCCTTCGATCATGGCTTCGAGTTTTTGCCTTTCTTCAGCTGAGTACTCTTCGCCAAAACCTTTGCTACCGAAGTCATCCCAATTGAAATCTTCGTTTCTTGAGGCTTTTTTGATTGGCTTCACCACTGCGATTTTTTCTTCCTCTTCCTCTATATCCTCATTTTCGATGGCGACCTCATCTTCAACTACAGAGATCTCGTTTTGAACTTCCGCCTCGGCCTCTAATTCGTCAGAAGCTTCAATGTCTTGATTTTCAAGATTTTCAACCTCCTGATCCGGATCGTTTACCTGCTCTACTTCGTTTTTGTTTTCTTTTGATTCACTCATAATAATCCCCTTTATTATACTCATCATTCCAGGGGGTGAATGATGAATTTTTAATGATTGAACAATCTCCCATATGCCATGGAGAGCCGTTTACTCAAACGGACTGCAAAGGTAGTAATTTTAGGTAAAAAACTGAGTAGCGAATTTTAAATTGTTTGAAGCATTTCCGGGAAATGAACGAAGTACATCTTCATAAGGCCCTTCCCTTTGACATTAATTGACTCACGGTCTTTAAATGTGATATTATGTTCCTTAACCAGAGGAGAATTTTTGATTAACGCATAAGTAGCCTGCGAGATATTTATATGCATGGGCTCTGAATTGCTTTCCATTCTTGATGCAGTATTAATGGTATCTCCAAACACGTCGTAAATATATTTTTTAATGCCAACAATGCCTCCCACCACTTCCCCTGAATGTAATCCTATTCGTATTTTCCAGTCGGTTTGTGCCTCTTCGTTATGTCTTTGAATGAAATAGAGCATATCCCGGCTTGCAAGAATCATATTAATTGCATGCATCGGCTCGGCCTCGGGCATACCGCAAACCGCCATGTAGGCATCTCCAATAGTTTTGATGCGCTCGCAACCATTTTTCTGCATGATATCATCAAACTCGCTATACATTCTATTCAATTCTACAATCAGTTTGCCGGGCTCCAAACCCGATGATATCTCTGTGAAACCAACAATATCAGAGAAAAAAACTGTGACGTCACTGAATTTCCTGGGTTCTGATATGCCTTTGTCCCTCAAATCAGCAACAACTTTGGCAGGCAATGTATTGAGCAATAATTGTTCGTTTTTATCTCGTTCAATTCGTATAATATTGGTCGCATGCTTCATGTTAATGAACAGATATATCAGCACGATCAGAAATACAAAGGTTGCTACGAGACCACCAATAATTAGATTCCTTGTCCCCGACAATTGATGTGAAAAGTCTTTTTCAGGAATAACCACGCCGAGAATGAGTTTTTGATTTTTATCAAGATTGTAATATTGTGCCCCGGTCCAGTATATTTCATTATCATAATAAAAGGATGTCTGATTGATGGTATCGCGCAATGCCCCATGGATTTGTAGCGCCTCATCTATCAGAGGCATGCCAAGTTCTGAGAGTTTTTTAAGTTCATATTTGCGGCGGGATTCTTTTGCGGTAAATCGGGGATCTCTCGGAAGCCCTAAAACTTCAAGGCGATCAGAGATAATGAAGACCTTGCCGTTTGCTGTTATATCACTTTTGATGGTAAATTCTGACAAATCGGAAAGAAGAACATCAATGGCAAATACGGTGAGGATGCCGTTCTGATCTTTCCACTTTGTCACAGCGGAAATGCCGGGCTCACCCGTTGAAAAAAAGAAATATGGTGTTGTCCAGTTGATTTCATTTTGCTCCGGATTTTCGATGGCCTTTTTATACCATGGCCTGGTCCTGGGGTCGTATTTCTCATGCAGGATACTATCAGAAACAAAAGTCCTTGCGTGATTATCATCTTCATGCCAGCACTTTAGAACCGGATTTGTTTTTTCACTGCCTTTTAGTGTAATTCTGCTGCACCAAAGACTGTCCTTTCTCATAAGCATAAATTCATCTCCGAGTTCGTTGGCAAAGATCACCGATGAAATAACTGGCGAATTATCAATCATTGCCTGAAAATAAATATAAAGCGATTCGAGGTCGGATATTCTTGAAAATAACCCTTGCAGGGCTCTTTTTTTTGTTTTGATAAGTTCGATTTCGATTGGCTCAAATGTGCTATGAAGTTTTTGTTCTGTTAAGATCAGCCTGTCCTCTATAAAATTTCCGGACATTTCACTTATAGTATGTTTAAGGTTTGTGAACATGGAAAACAAGGTAATCCCCGTGGCGATGAGGATGATCAGGGCGAAGTTGCCTGCCAGTATCAAGTAAATGCTTCGTATTCTTTTCACAATCCGTATTATAAGATTGTGAAATTACTTGAGAATGAATAAGTCTGAAAACAAATGGCTTTATTTTTAAAGAATGACTCCGCATTTTTTAATGCTAACCAACAGTAAAGCGCTGATATGTGTTCGTGTCTTTGGTGCATACTGAAAGCCGCGATGGTCTGCTTAATAAGATGCGTAATTACTAAGGGCCGGATCACGATGTTGTTTCATGTTGTTAACCGGCTCCGGATATGACTACCGATTCGTTGATGGTGATGAAAGGTTATAGGATATGGGATAAAAAAAATGACCCCGATGTTCTCGGGGCCAATTAATTGCAAGCAGAAAGTTTTTGATTAATTTATTAGTTGCGCTAATTTATGAAATCAGGAGATTTTTCTCATGATTTCACTTAAATTTATTATTACTTCCCCTTATTTAGAATTATTCTTTATTTGGATGTTGTCCTCCTGCTGACTCTAACAGGGATAGGTTTTGGTTGCAGTTGCTTTTTACTCAGGATTCTACCCAGCGTATCGATTTCTGAATTGATTTTATCCATTACTTCCAATAATCGTTTTAAATTCAATTGATTCATGTTGATTGTTAATTAATTACCCTATGTGATACTCTTAAATGAACGAAAAGGTTTGGAAAAAGAATGTTTATTTTGCCGGAAAGGCAAGCGGTGTGACGCTTTCATTAAAAATCATGAAACAACCCGCCCGAGTGGGATGGCGAAATCCGACCTGGCATTTTTCAGGGCCATGTCAATTTTTACCAGTTCAGTTTGTTTGTCAGGATCTGCCTCATGTTTCAGTTTTTCCGCGTTCAGGCTAATGAGTGATTTGATTTTGAAAAACTTGATTCTGAGGATATTGCTATAAACAGAATCGGCGAGTACATCCTCTTCATTGGGCACAAAAATTTTGTACCTTTTCCAGTTTTCGCTCACCTCGTATCGTGCAGAAACCATATTGAGTACTTCATGCCTGATCTCCTGATCGGGATGGTTGGTGAAAAAATCCTTGTCAATAATTTTTCCTTCTTTCAGTTGATCTTTAAATATTGAGAGGATTTTTTGGTAAACAGGGTTCGTAAACTCAATTTCTTTCAATTCTTCAAGATAGTGCTCTACGAGGTTGTATTCATTTTCAATTTTATTAAACCCGTAATTGATAAGAATTCGAATGGCTTCCATTTCCTGAAAATCAATCGAACTGGTTTTTAAAAATGGTTCTGGGTCCTTTTCAATTTGTTCAACCAGCGCCTCGGGCTGCGGGAGGCGATCTTTTTGCTGTTCCTTTTTTTGCTTAAGAAATATCTTGTTCAGTTCGCTGTAAAGCAACTGTTCTTCAAGGCCAAGCAAAACGCCGGTCTCCTTGATATACATGGCTCTTTTGAGCGGATTGGGTATATTAGAAATGCTGGCAATGATCTCCTGGACGGTATTGGCTTTGCTTATTGGGTCTTTTTCGCCTCCCTGGCTGAGCAATCTGGATTT
The DNA here is from genome assembly GCA_964482185.1 of uncultured Roseivirgaceae bacterium. Classification (GTDB taxonomy): domain Bacteria; phylum Bacteroidota; class Bacteroidia; order Cytophagales; family Cyclobacteriaceae; genus JAAUQL01. Next base: position 4,426 of record CAYZWN010000021.1, on the reverse strand, counting down.
GAAGTGAATAAAATCCTGGGCATTTTCCTGAAGAAACTCCCGGAATTGCACTGCACCCAGTTTTCTGGAATAGCTGTCCGGGTCTTCTCCGTCAGGAAAAACAACAGCTTTCACATCCATATCCTGTTGCAGAATCATATCCATTCCCCGAACCGAAGCGCGAATGCCGGCTGCATCGCCATCAAAAAGCACTGTAATGTTATTTGTATGTCGCTGGATCAGTTTTATCTGATTTTCCGTCAGCGAAGTGCCGGACGAGGCGACAACATTTTCTACGCCATATTGATGCAGGCTGACAACATCTGTATATCCTTCAACCAGGTAGCAGTTGTCTTGTTGACGGATCGCCCTTCCGGCCTGGAACAACCCGTAAAGCACATTGCTTTTGTGATAGACATCCGTTTCAGGGCTATTGAGGTATTTAGGTTGATTTTTATCACTTGTAAGAATGCGGGCGCCAAACGCAATAGCTTTACCAGTGATGCTGTGGACCGGAAAAATCACCCGGCCCCTGAACCGGTCGTACTGGCGATCATCACGTCGGATAATCAATCCTGCCTTGTCAAGCAGATCCGGGTTGTACTGATGCTTTTTAGCGTCATTTTCCAGGGCATTCCACTGATCCAGGCTATAGCCAAGTTCAAACTTTTTTATGATGTCATCAGTAAATCCCCGTTCCCTGAAATAACTCAATCCAATACTCTTGCCTTCTTCAGTTTCCCAGAGGTTTTTTTGGAAAAACTCCTTGGCGTAGTTGAGCACAATATGCAGACTTTCAAGTTCCTTTTGTTCCAGGATTTCTTCTGGAGTTTGCTCTTTCTCCTCAACTTTTACACCATATTTTTTAGCCAGGTATAGGAGTGCGTCAACATAACTTAACCCATCATACTCCATAATAAATGTGATGCTATTTCCCTTTTTCCCTGAACTATAATCCACGAAAACTTGATTTTTTGGAAAAACAATAAATGATGGGGTTTTTTCGTCGGTGAAAGGGCTTTTGGCGACAAAGTTTTGCCCTGTACGCTTTAAATTCAGGAAATCACCAATTACATCGACAATATCGATGCGGCTTTTTATTGCCTCTATGGTGGACTGACTGATTTTCAAACTTTAAGTATTTTCCAGGATTAAAAGTGCATCTTCCGATTAGCTATTACAAACATACGGATCACGTATTGCCTGAATCATGAAACAATAAAAAGGTTACAGGTTTCCGAACAGGTGAAAAGATAAAATTGGTGTAAAAGAGAGAATTAAAAAAATGAAAGAATTGATTTTTCAAAAAGCAAAAATAAATTACCGATATTTGCCAGGGTCTCTTTTTAGATTTAATCTAACTAAACTTAAAGTAAATAGTTGTATAATAACCGATTAAAACCTTAGTGATGGCATTACGCGAAGATGATATTCTTAAAGTTCTCTCCACAGTTTATGACCCGGATCTCGGAAAAGACCTGGTAACGCTGGGCATGATCCGGGATCTGAAAATTAGCAGTGATTCCATTGATTTTTCTGTAGTCCTGACCACACCAGCCTGCCCCTTACGGGAAATGCTGAAAAGCCAGTGTCTGGAAGCGGTACAGTCGCTTGGCGTGGATGGATACCAGATCAACATTAACATGACGTCTTCGGTCACATCGGCGCGTATGGAAAGCGCGCCCTTATTGCCGGATGTGAAAAATCTGATTGCGGTAGCCTCCGGTAAAGGAGGTGTTGGCAAATCAACCGTGACTTCCAACCTGGCGGTAGCGCTGGCAAAAATCGGGGCCAAAGTGGGTGTGATTGATGCAGACATATTCGGCCCCTCCATTCCGACTATGTTTGGTTGCGAAGATGAACAACCTACAATTAAAAGGGTTGAGGAAAAAAACTGGATCATACCTGTTGAGCGATATGGTGTAAAGCTCATTTCCATTGGGTTTCTCTCGCCCGGCGACAGTGCCATAGTTTGGCGTGGGCCGATGGCAAGTTCGGCGTTGAAGCAATTTATTACAGATACAGACTGGGGAGAGCTTGACTATTTGCTTTTTGATTTGCCTCCGGGCACAAGCGACATACACCTCACATTGGTACAAACAATACCAGTCACCGGAGCAGTGGTTGTAACGACTCCTCAGAAGGTTGCACTTGCTGATGCCGCCAAGGCGGTTTCGATGTTCCAGCAGCCTCAGATCAATGTTCCCATACTAGGAATTATAGAGAATATGGCCTATTTCACTCCGGCTGAATTACCGGAAAACAAGTATTATATATTCGGGCAAAATGGAGGGAAGGAACTGGCAAAAGCAAGAAATGTTCCCTTTATTGGAGAGATTCCATTGGTGCAAAGCATACGCGAATGCGGTGATTCTGGTGAGCCGGTAGCATTGAAAGATGAAATAACTGCCAATGCGTTTATGGATTTAGCCCAAAATTTAGCTCAGCAGGTCGCTATAAGAAATGCCTCAGGGGAAAAAACACAGGTCGTAGAAATAAATCAATAAATCATGGGAGCAGAAAATTCCGAAAAGACCATCTTTCAAAAGGTTGAAGAAGCCCTTCAGTCTATCAGGCCCTATCTTGAAGCAGATGGAGGAGATGTGAGAATCCTGGCTATCAGTGACGAAGGGAAGGTAACCCTGGAATTGTTAGGCGCATGCGGCTCATGTCCCATGTCAACCATGACAATGAAAGCAGGTGTGGAGGAAGCAATTAAAAGATCGGTTCCTCAGGTCACATCCGTGGAAGCTGTTAATATCACTACGCCCGACCACCCGGATGCTCAATTGCCCGGACGGTATATGTAGTTGTGTGAAATCCCCGCTTCATATGCATTTCTTAATCATGGGAAAATTTATAGTAGTTCTTTGGTATTGAATATCAAAATATCGCTTTTTATCGTATTTTTTGGAATTGCATTCTTTCCCAATCGCGCTTCCGGCCAGCGATGCAGTACCATGGAAGCTGAAAGGATGCGGGTTTCTGATATAAGGTTGCTTCCCGGTAATGAATTGTTTGAAAAATGGATTTCTGATAAATTTATTGAGGAACGGAACAAACTTGTGCCATTTGGTACTCAGGGAACCGGAGATCCGGACCTGATTCCGGTGGTTGTTCATGTAATTCATAACGGGGAGGACTATGGCGTTGGCGTTAACGTCACCGATGAACAGATTTTTTCTCAGATTGAAGTGCTTAATGAGGATTTGAGACGCCTGAATGCGGACACCATCGACACAGAGGCTGAGTTTTTACCATTTGCATCCAGCCTCAATATCGAATTTGTGCTTGCCAGGCAGGATGAAAATGGTCAACCAACCAACGGCATCGTGCGGGCTCAGGGACCTAAAACCACCTATAACATTACAATTTCTGACAGAGAATTGCTTTCAGAGGTCAGCCATTGGGATCCGAACATTTATCTGAATATTTGGGTTACGGATCTTTCGGGACAAAATATCGGGCTCGCTCAGTTTCCCGATTATGGCGAGTCTCAGGGGGGGCTGCCGGGCTTGGATGATAAGCCCAATAAATCGAACGAGTCCACTGATGGCCTCGTGATTGATTACCAGGCATTCGGTTCGGTAGAAAAAGTACCGGGCCTGAATCTGAAACCGCAATACAATCTCGGCAGATCAACAACGCACGAGATCGGACATTTCTTTGGCCTGTTGCACGTCTGGGGCGATGGCGGCTGTTCGGTAGATGATTTTGTGGAGGATACACCAAATTCGGATCAGGATTACCTTGGCAACTGCAATCCAGGGTCGTATTCCTCATGCGGGTCAGATGACATGTATCAAAACTTTCTGTATTATACAGATGATGCATGCATGAACATTTTTACGGCAGGGCAGGTTGGCAGGATGGAGATTATTTTGGCATACGCCCCGCGGCGGGCATCCCTGCTCAACTCAATCGGCACCAAATACCCGGAAAATCTAAGTTTCGACCTGGCTATTACAGCGGTGACCGCTCCTGGCAAAATCCCATGCGAAGGCAATATTTCACCTGCTATCACCATTAGGAACAATGGAGGCACTGGTGTTGCAGAGTTTGGGATCAACCTGAATATTGACGGGGAGTCTTACAATTATCAATATACTGGCGACACAATTAAAACCGGTCAGACAATAGAATTGGTCTTTGATGCTTTTTTCCTTGAAAATGGTACGCATACCCTCGGTTTTGAACTCACCGGAATTGAGGCGGATATGGAGCCGGCCAACAATACTGCATTTTATGTATTTGCTGTTGACAATAAGCGTGATTTTGTTCCCTTGCGCGAGCAGTTTGATGTCGGTAGTTTTGATGAAACCACCTGGACCACCATCAATGATGACTTTGCAGTAGGCTGGGAAATCACCCCTCTTTCCTACACAAATGGAAAAGGAAGCGCTGCTTACATCAATCTCTATAATTATGAAAGCAGAAGACAAACAGA
>CAYZWN010000020.1:16463-39964 GCA_964482185.1 uncultured Roseivirgaceae bacterium | reverse complement strand
AAAGGCAGTAATGCCAAAGCCGAGTAGTACTAATTACCCAATCACTTTCTTCTGTCATTCAATTACCCTATTCTAAGCTCTTTATTACTCTTTCACAATAAACATGTCACTATTGGACAATAGTCATTAGTCAATGGTCAATAGCAAAACAAATGACCATCGTTCCAATGACGCATTGCCAATATTAAAACCTTAATGGTGGCTCCTCCTGCGCTAAAGCTTCGGAGGACAAGGTATGACAAAGGTCGTACACACCGAAAATCTTAATGGTGGCTATGGCGAGGGTGTCCACCTCTTCCCTTTCCGAACAGAGAAGTTAAGACCCTCAGCGCTGATGGTACTGCCGTAACACGTGGGAGAGTAAGTCGCCGCCAACTTTTATATTACAATTGGTACACACAAAAAAAGCCTCAGAATGAGGCTTTTTTTTGTTTTCCTCGCGCGAACACTTAATTCATAGTACCTTAAAGAGATTGAAGCGAGCTAAAAGCGCTGCTTTCATACAAAGTTTCAGGTCAAGGACTTGGGCAACTTGGGAGTAATTTTAAGTTCATTACCCCATCCACCCTTCTCGATCCAAACTGCGGTACTGGATGGCTTCGGCGAGGTGCTCGATCTTTATGTCATCGGTGCCGGAGAGATCGGCGATGGTGCGGGAGACTTTCAGTATTCGGTCGTACGCCCTGGCAGAAAGGCCTAATTTTTCCATAGCGGTTTTGAGCAGGGTTTTACCGGCTTCATTCACAATGCAAATCTTTTTTACCATATGCGAAGGCATCATGGCATTGGAATGCACATCCGGCATATCGGCATACCGGTCTGACTGGATGGCGCGGGCTTTGATTACCCGCTCCCTAACTACCTCGCTTTTTTCTGCTTTTCGGTCGGCGGTCATTTGTTCAAACGACACAGGTGTCACTTCAATGTGCAGATCAATTCGGTCGAGTAGAGGGCCGCTGATCTTCCTCAAATATCGCCTTACATCCATGGGAGAGTCGGGATGATCACCCTCTTCGGTGTAAAAATCACCTGAAGGACTGGGATTCATACTGGCCACAAGCATAAAATTTGTCGGGAACTGTACCGATGCCTTTGCCCTTGCAATATTGACCGTACGTTCTTCGAGCGGTTGTCGCATCACTTCGAGCACTGTACGTTTGAATTCCGGCAATTCGTCAAGAAACAACACACCGTTGTGTGCCAGGGAAATTTCCCCGGGTTGCGGCACGCCGCCGCCGCCGACTAGGGCGACATCAGAAATAGTGTGGTGCGGGCTCCTGAAAGGCCTGCGGGAGATCAGATTTGCATTGGCGCCCAGCTTTCCTGCCACCGAATGGATTTTAGTTGTCTCCAGCGCTTCGTGTAAAGTAAGCGGAGGCAGGATTGTAGGAAGGCGTTTGGCGAGCATGGTCTTACCGGAGCCTGGTGGACCGATCATAATTATGTTATGGCCGCCTGCCGCTGCGATCTCAAGCGCTCGTTTGATATTTTCCTGCCCCTGAACATCGGCAAAATCCAGGTCGTAGTCGTTTTGTTCATGATAAAAGATCTCTCGTGTATCAACCACTGTCGGTTTTATAGTAGAAGTATCCTCAAAATACCGGATGGCTTCTTCAAGTGTCTCCACGCCAATGATTTCAACATTATTTACAATGGCAGCCTCTCTTGCGTTTTCCTTTGGGAGGATGAAGCCTTTAAAACCTTGTTTACGCGCTTCGATGGCAATCGGCAAGGCTCCCTTAATCGGACGTACAGCGCCGTCGAGGGAGAGCTCACCCATGATGACGTATTTTTCCAGATCGGCAAAAAAGGCCTGTCCTGATGCCTGGATTGTGCACAGGGCAATGGGTAGATCATATGAAGATCCTTCCTTACGGATATCAGCAGGAGCCAGGTTCACTACTACCTTTCGCCGTGGCATAAAATAGCCTATCTGCTTAATAGCCGATTCTATTCGGTGTTCGCTTTCTTTGACTGCGCTGTCCGGCAGCCCGACTACAAAAAATTTTGTGCCCTGAAGCACATTTACTTCTACAGTTATGGTCGTCGCCTCAATACCATAAACGGCACTTCCAAAAGTTTTGGAGAGCATCAGAATTTTACTTTTTGTTCTATAAGAAGAATAATGATATGAATGACTTTGATATGTATTTCCTGTATCCGGTCAGAGAAACCCAAATGAGGCACCCTGATCTCGATATCGGCCAGATCGGCCAGTTTGCCGCCTTCTTTGCCAGTCAGGGCTACTACTTTCATGCCCTGTAGCCTGGCAGATTCTGCCGCCTTCAGTATGTTAGGAGAGTTGCCACTTGTGCTGATTGCAAGTAGCACGTCGCCCGTTTTGCCCAATCCTTCAACATATCTTGAAAAAACCTGGTCGTAGCCATAGTCATTGCCTACGCAGGTCAGGTGGGCCACATCGGTGATGGACATCGCTGCCATTGGTCGTCTTTCTTTCCGAAATCTGCCTGTAAGCTCTTCCGCAAAATGCATGGCATCGCACTGCGAACCGCCATTACCGCAGGTCATGATTTTTCCGCCGTTGTCAATGCAGTCTGCCATGAGTGTTGCAGCACGATCTATTTTAATTATCGAGTTGCTGTCATTCATAAAGGCATTCAACACAGATGCCGCTTCCTGCAACTGGCCAAGTATAATGCTATGCCCCACTTTTCTTATTGTTAATTTCTTTTTTTCAAATCAATTATTTGCTTGCGCAGATCATTTACACGTATGATCAGATCATCCCTTTCCTCTTCCGAGTATTTTACCCGTCTTTTCAAAAACCAAATATGAAAATTTTCTGTGATGAGCAATACGATGAAAAACAAGTTGCCGTATGTAAGCCAATTCTGGAAAAACCTGAAAAAGGACAACAACCCAAACCGGCTTATCATTTTGTCGATGTTTAGCCCCATATAAATGGTCATTGCCATATACAGTAGAAAGATAACATAGATGACGATCCTGAACTTCTTCATGAAAAGCTAACAGACTATAATTGACTTGTTTCGCTTCAAGATATAAAAATAATATGTATTCATGTCAAAAATTATCATCAAAGACCTTGCATTGCCGTCAGCTTTTGATAGATGCCTTCTCTGGAAATTAACTCGCTGTGTGTTCCACTTTCTACAATTCGTCCTTCATTGATCACCAATATCTGATCGGCGTTTTGAATGGTACTAAGCCTGTGCGCGATCACAATCGAAGTTCTGCTCTTCATCAGTTTGTTAATAGCATCCTGCACCAGCATTTCTGACTCGGAGTCGAGTGCAGAAGTAGCCTCATCCAGAATGAGGATCGCCGGATTTTTCAGTAATGCCCGCGCGATGGTGATGCGCTGTTTTTGCCCGCCTGAGAGTTTTGATCCCCGCTCTCCGATGATTCTATTATAGCCTTCTTTTTCCTGCATGATAAAGCTATGGGCATTGGCAATCTGGGCAGCACGAATGGCATCCTGCCCATCGAATTTTTCCAGTCCAAACGCGATATTGTTGATGATGGTATCATTAAATAAAATGGATTCCTGCGTCACAATGCCCATGTGGTGTCGCACGGAGTGATAGTCGTACTCACGAAGTGAGATACCATCGATGAGAACTTCGCCTTCATCCGGATCATAAAATCTTGGGATAAGATTGGCTAAAGTGGTCTTTCCTCCGCCCGAAGGTCCGACCAGGGCAATCGTTTTCCCTTTCTCAACCTTAAAACTGACATTGTCAAGAACCTTTTTTGCGCCATATGAAAACGACACATTTCGGAATTCAATTTCCTGCCTGAATGTATCAAGTATCTTTGCGTCAGGTTTATTCTCAATCGAAGGTTTGGTGTCAATGATTTCAAAAACCCGTTCTCCGGAAGCAATTCCGCGTTGAAAATGTGTCACGGCATTGGCAATAGCCTTTGTGGGCTGTAGTATCTGGGTAAATACAGCCATAAAAGTGATGAACGAACTCGCATCGAGTGTGCCTTTGTTAAGCACCAGATCACCGCCATATATCAGGATGCCCGAGATGGCGATTGCGCCCAATATTTCAGAAACAGGGCTTGATAATTCATGCCTTTTTGAGAACCCATAATCAATGTTGGCGTAACGCTTTACTTCATTGGAGAATATCCTGTTGATGTAGCCTACCGCATTGAAGGCCTTGATCACCCGCATGCCGCTGATGGTTTCGTCAAGAATGTTGAGTTGGTGACCGAGTGATTCCTGACTCTGAATGGCCCGCTTTTTCAATCTTTTGGCAATTTCTGAGATAATGAAGGTTGCCAGGGGCAACAGAATAAGCGTAAACAATGTCAGGCTGGGAGATATTTCGATTAAAAGCCAGAAATAGACGATCACGGTCAGCGGTTCACGAAACACAATTTTAAGATTGTGTGTGATGGAGCTTTCGATTTGTTGAATATCATTGGTGATGCGGGAAATGATATCGCCTTTTCTCTTTTCTGTAAAAAAACCTACGTGCAGTTTGCTTACACTCTTAAAAATATCAATACGCATATTTTCGATCGTAACAGCCTTAGCCCTGGCCATTACAACTGCTGACAAATATTTAAAAACATTGGATAGAAAAAATGAAACAATGATCACGATGCACACATATACAAGCGAACCAAATTTGCCGTGTTCGGTGACAATAGTGAGCATATAGTGATTAAACAATGCTATAAAGTAGTCTTTATTGAAAGCGAATGCAGGCAGTTCCGCATATTTGAGTAGTCGCTCTGTTCCTTGTTGATCAAAAATCACATCGAGTAATGGCATGAGCAGAGCCAGATTCATCAATCCAAAACCTACTGCCAAAAATGAGAAGAAAAGGTATCTTGGCACAAAGCGCCGCCAGGGTTTGGCATAAGTAAGTATCCTGAGATAGGTATTCATTTAAAACTGTTGAAATTCCGGGCAAAAAACGTAAGATTAATCCATATTAAAAAATACATAAAGCCGTGCCCGTCAGAAGTCATGTAGTTTTTTGGCTATATTCCAGCGCATTGCCGCAGAGAAATAGGCCGTACTACTGCTCAATTCTGCCAGATCACTGTCAAGTTTGCGATAAATACCGCGGAGATCGAAAAACAGGTTGTGCTTCCACATATAGGTAAATGTCAGGTCTCCATATATGAGTTTTGAACCTACTCCCTGACCTATTTCGTTTCCATATTCCTGAACTCTGGTATTGTAGCTTTTCATAACATTCTTTCCCCAGTTAACTGATTCATTTTCGTCATCGCCATAATTTGCCAGATTGAGTTGGGCTGTGATGAAAAGCCTGTTTATTGGCTGATAGCGCGCAATCGTGACCAATTCTCTAAAGTTAGCGCCGAGCACATGACCCAATGGATGCCGGTAGTGGGCGTAGTTGGTGTAATAGTTTTGATGCGCATACATGTATGGCCTGGAAATATTAAACTCGGTCTGAATGTCCAGGTTGTCGAGGCCTGCCACATTGATGTATTTCAAACCCAACTGACCTCCGAATTTGTTTCCCCACCAGCCATCTCCTGCCCGGATTTCTTTCAGATAAAATTCATCGAACACCATCTGGCCATAAATTGATATCGACCGACCAATATTCCATTTGGAATCCATGCCGACAAGTACATTTTCGCTGCTTCCACCCTGGTGCTCGAGCGCCCTGTAAAAAATAATCGGATTCAGGTAACTGATATTGAATTGTTCGGTACTGTCGCCAATGACCACCAGTTCAAAAAATCCCAGGTTAAAATTGTCCGTGATGTTGATGCTCAGGTGATGGGATGCAAGAAACTTTTTAGGATATTTTACTGCGATGCTACCAGAGGCATTGAACTCCTGGTCGGCAAAACCCTGTGCAAACAGGTTTGAATAATTAATCCGCCATATTTTAGTATTGAATCGCAAATAAGTGAACCCGGGGGCAAAATCAGAAATGATGAATGACCGGTGGCCTGCGCCGGTATGGGATTTATCAAAACCAAACTGTGCATTGACATAATCCTTTACAAGTTCAAATGATATGTATCCGGCTGCTGTGAAGTAGTCAACGCCATTGGTTTTAAAATCTTTCCAGAAGCCTTCGTTCGGCACTACGCCATTTCTCACTGTCCAATCGTTGATGTATTGCGGATATACAGCCTGAGTGGTGGTGAGAAACGAATAAAATCCCAGTTTTCTGGAAATGGATCCCCTTAAATCAAAGCCTCTGGTATTGATGTATGTTGTAGCATCACCTGCCGATTCCTTGCCGGCGCTGAAATAAAAAACAGGGTTTACATGCAGATCGAAGTCCCCTTCATCAACGTGCAAAAAATCATTTTTCTTTCTGTAAAAAATCTTCAGAAACGCATTCCTGCTGTCGCTGCTGCTATCGCTTTGATTCCACTCCCAACTGTCGGTAGCGAGGTATTGAAGATTAAACTTGTCTCTGTCGCTCAGGCTGTTCAGAAAGGTCTCATCGCTATACAGGCTGTCTAAAAACATGCCGGTGTGTTTGCGTTGCAAAGGTCTCACATGGCTGTGGAATGTTGGCGAGAACTTTTTACTCATTATCTCATAGCGCTCGATCAGGTGATAGTAGTCGCGATTGAGTGGGATATTTGCACTTTGTCCATAGGATTGAGTGATGATAACAGTGCTCAGGAAAAAAATCGAACAGATTTTATTCATAAAAAAGTTTGAGTGAAAATGATATGCTAATATATGCCGCAATATTTACGATAGTAATTCAGCCCCTTTCGCACACCCAGGTTGTGAGCCATAAGGAAATCACGGCAGGCCTGAGCGTTATTTCCCATCAAATTAAGACAATGTCCGCGAAGAATATATGATTCGGCAAGGGTATTTTTGGCTTTTTCTTTTTCAGCGGCTTCCTCCAGATAGGATGTCAGGAGTTCGATAGACCTGCTAAAATCCTTATATGCTTCTCTATAATTGTTTAGATTATTATAGCAAAGTCCGCGATAGCGAAAATTTTCCTCTACTTCCGGATTTAAAAGAATTGACCTTGTAAAATCAAGTGCCGCCCCTTCATATTGGTAATTATTCATTTTGATGAGTCCGCGGTTGGTGTATGCGTCATCGTTTTTTGGAGCCAAACGAATTATGGTATCATAATCTTCCAGCGCTTTTTCTGATTGCCCCATGGCTGCGTGGAATTCGCTTCGGAGTTTGTAATTTTTATAGTTATTTGGATCCAGGGCAATAGCCATGCTAATATCCGCGAGGATATTCCGGTACACTTCTGTGTTTGGCTGGGGTTTGTAGTAAGCCATTTTAATTTGCGCTCTGAAGGCAAGATAGTCGGCATTTTTCGCCTGCTTTCTGATGGCTTTTTCCAGTTCGGCAAGCGATTCCACATAATTGAGAGTGAGAAACCGCAACCTAGCCAATTGAAAATATGTCTCGGGATCACCGTTGGTCAATTCGATACTTTTTTTAAGATCAGCTTCAGCATTTTCAAAATCTTCCAACCCCAAAAAAGCTTTTCCCCTTACAAGCAGAAAATTTCCTAACGAAGGATTATCGTTCGGTTCAATTTTCAATATCCGGTTAATATCCGCAATGGTATTGTAAAATCGATTCAGATCGTAGTAGGTTTTTGCTCTTAAAAAATACGCATTTAGGTAAAGGGAATCATCCTGAATGGCCTGATCCAGAAATTTCACCGCTTCTTCGTAGTCGCCTTTGTCGTAACTAAATTTGGCAAACTTGAAATTTTCGCGTGAGTCCTGTATTACAACAGCCCCAAAAAGAAATACAAACAGGCAGAACAAAAAACCTTTCATCATTTATCGGAGGAATACCTTTGCCGGACGTGAATCTCAAATTTACCAATAACAATTCTAAATACCATAACGCTTTTTTTTGACGCTCCTTTTGATCAGTGACAGGTTTTATTAAAAATCTTTATGATTGATTTTTTAAATTGATGCATCTCTGTAATTTTGGCCGGCAAATAACATTCGATATTTATTTGCCATGTCAGACATTCAGAATAGATTTTCCTCCGAAGCACTCACTTACGATGACGTCTTACTGGTTCCCGGTTATTCCGAGATCCTGCCGCGAGATACGAAAACAAATACACTACTCACGAGGCGCATTCCGCTTAATATTCCACTGGTTTCCGCTGCGATGGATACCGTAACAGAAGCCGAACTGGCTATTGCCATGGCACTGGAAGGCGGACTCGGCTTTATTCACAAGAATATGTCTATCGAGCGGCAGGCCGTGCAGGTGCGGAAGGTAAAGCGCTCCCAAAGCGGGTTGATCCTTGATCCTATTACCCTTGATATCAATTCGACTGCAGGGGATGCCATTAAGATCATGAAAGAATTCAAAATTGGTGGCATACCGGTGATCACAGATGGAAATAAGTTGGTAGGGATAATTACCAACAGAGATTTGCGCTTTCAAAAAGACATGACTACCCCGGTGAGTGAGATCATGACAAGGGAAAACCTTGTTTCTGCAGTGGATGAGATTACCCTTGATGAAGCGGAAGAGATTCTTCAGTTGCACAAGATTGAGAAACTTCCCATTGTCAATAAAGATGGTGAGTTAACAGGTCTGATTACTTATAAAGATATTCTGAAAAACAAGGATCGCCCTAATGCCTGCAAGGATGCTTTTGGCCGCCTGCGGGTTGGCGCAGCGGTAGGCGTGACATCCGATCTCCTGGACCGCATTGCTGCCCTGGTTGGTGCAGGTGTGGATGTAGTAAGCATTGATACAGCACACGGTCATTCAAAAGGAGTTATTGATGCATTAAGGAGCGTTAAACAAGCATATCCCGAACTTGATGTAATCGTCGGCAATATCGCTACAGCCGAGGCTGCAGTGATGCTTGCTGATGCCGGCGCTGATGCCATAAAAGTGGGCGTAGGGCCGGGTAGCATTTGTACTACAAGGGTAATTGCGGGGGTAGGCGTGCCGCAACTGACAGCCGTTGCAGAAGCTGCACAGGCCGTGAAAGGCAGAGGCATACCCGTCATCGCAGACGGAGGCGTTCGTTTTTCCGGCGATATCGTGAAAGCCATTGCCGGAGGGGCGGATAGCGTCATGATTGGTTCATTACTTGCCGGAACCGATGAAGCGCCCGGGGAAATGATTATCTATGAGGGGAGGAAATTCAAAACCTATCGGGGAATGGGTTCTATTGAGGCAATGGAAGATGGATCAAAGGACAGGTATTTTCAGGACACGGAAGATGATGTGAAAAAGCTCGTTCCGGAAGGCATTAGCGGACGGGTCCCATACAAAGGGCTTGTCGCGGAAGTTTTGTACCAGCTTGTAGGAGGGTTAAAATCCGGGATGGGTTACTGCGGTGCACCAACCATTAATGATCTGAAAAAAGCTAAATTTGTTAAAATCACGAGTGCAGGTGTGCGGGAAAGCCATCCCCACGATGTACATATTACCCGGGAAGCGCCCAACTATAGCCGCTAGCAGCGAGTCAATTTTTTGCTTTTACAGTACCGTGATTTTTTTACCAGTTTTTTTGCATTAGTTTTAATGTGGCAGTTTATGATGCTCCTTTATGGTATTGAAGAAAAACATCCTGAAAATTGTAGTCATCCTGAGTGTGCTTTCATGGATGGCCATGCTCGCTTCAGGCTATCTTTACAGGTTCAGTCTTTTGCACCAATCCGTATCTGAGCCATATTTGTTCTTAGCCAAAAGCTTTCTGGTTGCCTTCATCTTTTTTATTTATTTGTTCTACAAGAATCAGATTGGCGTCAAAGAAGGTTTCAATATTATTGATCTGCTTTGGAAAGTATTTGTTACCGGCCTGATCGCCACTGCCGCTTCTTTAGGGTCGAGTTTTTTACTCGGCCTGCTCCAAAACAATGAGCATGGGCGCAATCCTTATTTTCTCGATACGCTATACCTGATCAATGTAGGGTTGATTGTAACCTTCCTTGTCTCCACATTCACCGTCTGGAAAAGATTGATTCTTTACCAAAAGACAAAGTGGCTCATAAGGCTTTGGACCACTTTTGAGTATGGATTGCTGGGCAGCGCGCTATTATACTTTTCAAATTTTCAGATTCTTGGCGGCACTGGTTTGATTATATGGGCCGGTTTGGCCTTGCTCGGTATCGTATTGAGCGTTAATCTTAAATGGGTTGCATATCTCAATTTCAAGCAAAAGTGGAAAAGCATTCTTCTCATTGTTTTAATTGCCTTGTACATAATATATTTTTATTCAAACCTGAACAGTTACGGGCGCGAATTTGGATTTTTATCCGATATCAATGCACTCGAAATTCTGACCGTATATGTGCTGTTTGTATTTACCCTGATCTACTGTATTTTTTCTACACTTGTATTACTTTTCAATCTGCCTACTTCCTCTGTCTTCGAACAGAAATTGGTAGAGGTCATCAATTTTCAGAAACTCAGCCAATCGCGCAACACAGGTCAAAGCGAAGATCAGGTTTATGAAATATTGCTTGAAAGTTCGGTGAGCGTGGTTCTGGCCAATGCTGCGTGGCTCGATATTATGGATCGGCGGGAAAAGTATCTCAAGACACTTTTTTACAAGACGACAAAGGAAGAAAAAGAGGCAATCATCGGTGGCATCCGGAATAATAAGATCAAAGCACTTCAGAGTTCGGTTGCTTCAAGAAACAAGGCTCAAAACAGGTATTTGGCAGAGATCAGACATGATGTGTATAAATCCATACTGGTGATTCCACTATATATCCAGGAAAAGCAAATAGCTGTCCTATCGCTGGTAAAAGATGTCAATGACGGATTTAGCAAAGAAATGATTGAGATCATCCGCACATTCATCAATCAGGCCAGTATCTCAATCGAAAACTACCGGCTGATAGAAGAGGCAATAAGCAACGAACGTTATAAGGAAGAATTAAAGATTGCCAAACGCGTACAGGACAGCCTTTTACCTAAGACACTTCTCGCAAATGAAGACCTCGAGATCAGCGGCTTTTCAAAACCCGCAGCCGAAGTGGGCGGTGATTATTTTGATACCTACAAAATGGATGATCAACGCCTGGCTCTGATCATCGGCGATGTTTCAGGGAAAGGAACCTCTGCCGCATTTCATATGTCGCAAATGAAGGGGGTTTTTCAGAGCCTTGTCCAGATCAACCTCAATGCCAGGGATTTTATTGTAAAAGCCAACAAGGCACTGAGTGGTTGCCTGGACAGAACTTCCTATATCACAATATCATATTTCATCGTGGACAGTCGCGACAAGAAGATTGAATTTTCAAGAGCAGGTCATTGCCCGACACTTTATTTTTCGGCAGAGGAGAAGCGTGTTGTTTTTCTTGAAGACCACGGACTTGGGCTTGGCATTTTGCGGGATGATCAGTTTAGCGAGTTTGTTGAGGTAAACGAGATGCCTTACCGAACCGGAGACATACTGATGTTATATACCGACGGCATAACGGAGGCCAAGAATAAGCACAACGAAGAATTCGGTTACGAGCGATTGAAACAATTTCTTGAAGATCACGCTTATTACAGCGCGGCGTATATCAAAGAAGAATTATTAAAATGTTTGTATGATTTTTGTGAAACTTCCAATCTGGATGATGATATTACGGCATTGATTGTAAAAGTAAAATAGATAAAAGAACTTATAAACACTAAACACGTAATTACAGTATGGTTGAAATTAAAAACGCCCTGGTCAACGACATTTACACTATCTATGTCATCGGAGAAGTTGATGCAAGTTCATCAATCTACCTCGATGAGTCGATAAGTGAGGCAACAAGCAAGTACAAGAAGATATTGGTAAACTGCGAACGGTTGGAGTACATATCTTCAGCAGGTTTGGGTGTGTTTATGTCGTATATCAATGATATGGAAGAGAACGATATCAGGTTGGTGATTTATGGCCTCAGTGATAAGGTAAAGCATGTTTTTCAAATCCTGGGGCTTGATCAATTACTTAAAATTACCAAAACAGAAGTGGAGGCAAAGCAATTTATTGATGGAGTATAGTTTTAAGGTGCCCTGCAGTAAAAACAAGCTTGGTGATATCAGGGAATTTCTCGTGAGCATACTCAATGAAAACGAGATTCCCGAAGTTACCATGGGTGCACTCGTGTTGGCCGTCGACGAAGTGTGCGCTAATCTCATTATCCATTCACACAAATGCAACGAAAACGATCATATAGAGCTGAAGGTCAACATAGAAAAGGGTCAGAGCATTACATTCTATATCATCGACCATGGCGACGGGTTTAACATTGGAAATTATGAAGAACCACTGATATCCGACATCGTCCGACAAAAAAGAAAAGGAGGCGTAGGCCTCATTCTTGTACGTCGAATCATGGACGAAATTGAACTCATCAAACAGAAACATAAAAATATTTATCGCCTCCATAAAAACTTTTAATCAATATCCCTGCGATCAACGATTCCTTAGGTTTAAGCCTAAATTTTTTTTACTAAAATTGCGTTGCTTTTAATCAACCAGAACATCTAAATGAAATTCATACAGATATTGTCATTTATTTTTTTATTAGTATCATCCTGCGCGGTTCTAAAAAACACACCAGCGGAAAACGCAGTTTTATTTTCAATCAATGGTAAGCCGACCATAGCTGATGAGTTCATATATGTATATGAAAAGAACAATTTCAACAATGACAGCCTCTATCAACCCGCCGATGTCGATGCGTATTTCGATCTTTTTTTAAAATTTAAGCTTAAAGTGGAAGCAGCCAAAACTGCGGGTATCGATACTACTGCTGCTTTTATCAATGAATACAACACCTATAAGAATCAATTAATAAGGCCATATCTTTCTGAAGCAAAAGAGCAGGATAAGCTGGCGGAAGAAGCATATGAGCATATGCAGTATGAAGTGGATGCATCACATATCCTGATATCAGTGGACGAAAATGCCGCCCATGATGACACACTTGTGGCTTTTTCGCGAATTAGCGAAATTTTGGCCAAAGCAAAATCAGGAGAAGACTTCGGAAAGCTCGCTGAGCAATACTCGGAAGATCCGTCTGCAAAATCCAATCAGGGCAGGCTTGGGTATTTTACCGCTTTTCAAATGGTTTATGCCTTTGAAGAGGCCGCCTACAATACACCGGTGGATTCCGTTTCCGATATATTGCGGTCACGCTTTGGCTATCATATCCTTAAAGTTCATGATAAGCGGCCATACAGTGGCATGGTGAAGGTGTCGCACATTATGGTGACCAATCAAAATGGAGCGCTTGATGATCAACAAATGCAAAATAAAATCTTTGAGATTCATGAGCAGATTCAGGGTGGAGCCGACTGGAATGAGCTTTGCCGAAAGTATTCGGATGACCAACGAACAAAAAATGACGGCGGCACACTTCCATTCATTGGCCTGCGCCAGATCAACGATGAAGCCTTTGAAAACACGGCCTTTGGTCTTGAAACCCCCGGAGACATCAGTGATCCTGTACGAAGCAGGTTTGGCTGGCATATTATCAAACTTGAAGAGAAGCAGGGTTTAAGATCCTTTGATGAGATGGAAGAGGAAATAAAACAAAAAATATCCAGTGACGGGCGTGCTTTGATCAGCAGGAAGGCCGTAATCAGCAGGTTAAAGAAAGAGTACAATTTTGAACAAAATGATGCAAACCGCCGCTTGTTCCTGAACCTGGCTGATGATAGCTTACTCAATGGGAAATGGGATGTCGTCTGTCCGGATTCCATAGCAGACAAAACAGTTTTTTCAATTGCATCTGAGCCATATTCCATTGCTAAAATTGACAAATACGTGGCGACTGAGCAGAAAAGGCGGACAGGAATTAGCGCAGAAATGTATTTGAATGACCTGATCGACAAGTTTATTGAAGAGAAGCTCCTCGAACAGGAAGAAAAGCAACTCGTCGTAAAAAACCGTGAATTCAGAATGTTGCTGAATGAATATTACGAAGGCATTTTACTTTTTGAAATTATGAATAATAAGGTCTGGGGCAAGGCTGTCCAGGATACCTCAGGCCTCAGAACTTTCTTCGACCAACACCAGGAAAATTACCAATGGAAAACCCGGGCACGCACTACAGTATTTCGTTCAGCCAATACGGGAGTCATCGACTCTGTGAGGACACAATTGAATCAGGCGCCCTTTCAGCTAGTGCAGACTGAATTATTACCGGGCAAGGCCATCGTAGATCAGGGAGATTTGGATTTATTGATCAGGTACTACCGGCTTTACGATAATTCGTTTTTCTCGGTTCACACTCCGGCTGATAATTCTAAAAGTGATCAAAATCCAGCTGGGCAAATGACTGAGCTAATGCAGTATCTTCATGATTTTGGCATCAAAGAAGAAAGCATAGTTATTGTTCCACAATCAGGAATTACAGGAAATATCCTGGTAGCATTAAATAGTAATTCAAAAAAATCGTTAGAAGTCCGGTATAATACCGAATCTGCCTTAACTTTGCAGGCCGTTGAAGGGTTGTTTGAGCAAGGTGATAATCAGGTAGTTGATTCGGTGAATTGGCAAATTGGCGTTTACGAACTGGAGTTTGGTTCAGATCATCATCTGGTTGTAATAGATGAAGTATTAAATCCAGGGCCAAAAATACTTGAAGAAACCAGGGGTTCGGTAATTTCGGATTATCAAAATTACCTGGAGGAAACCTGGATACAGGAGCTCAAAGCGACATTTGATGTAAATATTAATTACACGACACTTGATCAAATTAAAACAGTTTTTAAGAAAAAGCTTCATAGCAGTTCTTAGCATCCTGATCATGGCCTCCTGCGACCTGTTGGAGTTTAAAATGAGCACTGACGCAAGTTTGAAAGATGTCTCGCCCCCTTTGGCCAGTGTCGGCAATCTTTTCTTATATGAGAAAGATTTGGAAGGGCTGATTCCCAATGGTATTTCGAAAGAAGATAGCGCTGATTTTGTCGATCGGCACATCAAAAGCTGGATAAAGAAGCAACTCCTGATTTCTGAAGCACAGAAGCAACTCACGTTTGATGAGGCAGAGCTTGAGCGACGTGTGCTCGACTACCGCTATGCACTTATGATGCACGAGTTTGAGAAAACGATGATCCAGAGAAATCTGGATTTAAATATTTCTGATCAGGAGATACAGACATATTATCAGGAGAATATTGAGAACTTTAATCTGAGACAAAATATAATAAGGGGGTATTTCATTCAATTGAGTAAAAATTCGCCTCAACTTGGACGATTCAGGTATCTGCTCAGATCAACCAGGGAAGACCACCTTGAGGAATTGAAATCGTACGCTTTTAGTTACGGTACCAAGGTGCACCTCAACGATTCGGTTTGGGTAAGTTTTGATGATGTGATAAGCAGCACCCCAATTATGGAAATTCAGAATAAAACCGACTTTCTCAGACGCAATACCTTCTATGAGGTTTCAGATGACAGTTATATTTATTTTCTACGGATCAATCAATACAAAATTCAAAATGACACATCTCCCATTGAGTTTGTTCGTGATGATGTCCAGAAGATTATTTTGAATAAAAGAAAGGTAAAACTTGCCAAAAAGCTAGAGGATGATATTTATGAAAATGCACTTAAAAATGATGGCTTTAAAATCTACAGCAAAAGCTGACATGCGAATGCTTATAATTTTCTGCATGCTCATGCCGGCATATTTGCATGGGCAGAATGCCAATTCCAATTACACGGTTGTGGATAAGATCGTGGCCAAGGTAGATAATTATATTATTCTGAAATCTGAAGTAGAGCGTTCCTTTTTGCAACTTCAGTCTAGCGGCGATTACAACACAACAAAGTGCCAGGTGTTTGAAGGGCTTGTACTCAACAAATTGATGGTTGCCAAAGCCGAAATTGACTCAGTGCTTGTTGAAGATGGCATGGTGGATCGCAACCTGGATATGCGAATGCAGGGCGTAATAGCTCAGGCCGGAGGCGACCCGAAGAAACTGGAGGAGGTGTTCGGTAAATCGCTCGAGGAGATCAGGGAAGAATTGCGTGAGCAGGTCAAAGAGCAACTGCTTGTAGATAGGATGCAAGCCACTGTCACAGAGGGCATTACTGTAACTCCGGCTGAGGTTAAGCGGTTTTTCAAGGCCATCCCCAAAGACAGCCTCCCATATTTCTCGACCGAAGTGGAGATTGCCCAGATTGTAAAAAAGCCAACTGTAAGCAAGGAAGAGCGCGAACGCATTGAGAAATTATTGATCGATGTCAGGCAGCAGGCCCTTGATGGCACCGACTTTCAGGTATTAGCCGGCCGCTACAGCGAAGGGCCGACCCGGTTGCAGGGAGGAAACCTCGGTGATGTGGAGCGTGGACAAATGGTTTCGGAGTTTGAAGCAGCCGCATTAAAGCTAAAAAATGGTGAAATATCCATGCCGGTTCAAACGGAGTTTGGTTTTCATATTATTCAAATGGTGGATCGCCGTGGAAATATTTATAACGCAAGGCACATACTGATTATGCCTAAGTTTTCTGAGGCGGATTTTTTAAAAGCCGGTAATTTTCTGGACAGTCTCCGTAAAAAAATTGAAGTGGATTCTTTAAAATTTCAAAGGGCTGCCAAAGAGTTTTCAGATGATAAGGAATCAGGGTCGAATGGCGGTTTTATACGCGACATGACCGGCGCTAACCGGATATCCGTGAGTGAGCTGGACCCAACCCTGTTTTTCACTATGGATACCATGCAGGTAGGTTCTATTTCCAATCCCATGCGCTTTACTATGGCTGATGGTAAGGATGCTATGCGCATTATATATTATAAATCAAAACTGAGGCCACATCAGGCTAATCTCGATCTCGATTACCAGAGGATTTATGTGGCGGCACTCAATGCAAAAAAGTCAAAACATATGAGTGATTGGTTTGAGGAATCGAAAGATGAAGTATTTGTAGAAATTGATCCGGAGTTTGAGAATTGTAACATATTACAGTGAGAAATGAGTGTGTATAAAAGTGACGTAGAAGCGGCCGGGGCATTAAAATCGGCATACGAGAAATTGAAATCCGAGATTTCAAAAGTGATAGTGGGACAAGACGAAGTTGTAAGACTGGTACTGACATCAATTTTTTGCCAGGGCCACAGCCTGCTGGTTGGCGTGCCTGGTCTGGCCAAAACACTTCTTATCAAAACAATATCCGATGCGCTCAATCTTTCTTTCAACAGGATCCAGTTTACACCCGATCTGATGCCATCTGATATCGTCGGGGCAGAAACACTGGATAACGAACGGAATTTTAAGTTTATCAAAGGACCGGTTTTTGCCAACATCATTCTCGCTGATGAAATCAACAGAACGCCTCCGAAAACGCAATCAGCATTGCTCGAGGCAATGCAGGAATATGCCGTAACAATAGCAGGTGCGCACCACTTACTCGACATGCCCTTCTTTGTGCTCGCTACCCAGAACCCCATCGAACAGGAAGGAACATATCCATTGCCTGAGGCCCAGCTCGATCGTTTTATGTTTAATATTCTACTGGACTATCCGAGCTTTGCTCAGGAAGTTGAGATTGTAAAAAACACCACAAGCGCCACCGAGTCCAAAGTGGATAAAGTATTGTCGAAAGAAGAAATTATCGCATTTCAGACACTGGTCAGAAAGGTGCCTGTGGCGGATAATGTCATTGAGTACGCGGTGAAACTCGTGCAGAAAACCCGACCGGGCACCGAAGCTTCTTCTGACCTTGCCAATAACTACCTCGAATGGGGTTCGGGACCGCGCGGGTCTCAACATCTGGTTTCTGCCGCCAGATTTAATGCTTTGATCAACGGGAAGTATTCACCCGACATTGAAGATGTACATGCTGTCGCCAAGCCGATTTTGAGGCACAGAACCCTGCGCAATTTCAAAGCAGAGGCAGAAGGCATCACCGTAGATTACATCATTGAGCACCTGTTGTAAAAAGGCTCAATCATTAATTATTTTCAGAAAAACGCCATCCAGAAAGGTACGGTATTCAAGGAGATTTCGGGAGGCGGGTCCGCCAGTCGGGTTTCCGTTAAAATTATAGGTGGATTTGCAGCACTCATGTTTAATAAACAAACCGGAAGCATCAACGGCTAAAGGCTCACAGGCGGAGTTCGGGTCAAACGTACATGCGCGATCGAAAACCCGGTAAACGCCACTACCTTCATTATAAATAATCAATCCTCTGTAACCGGCGTTGTAATACACAAACCCGCCCTGATTGCGTAAATTAAGGTATTGTATGTTTGTTACATTGATATCTTCATTTACAATTGTATATGGTATGATAGCATTGACGTCTTCCTTTTCACAAGAGGAGAAGCCAATCAAAGCGAAAAAAAATATGAATGTAAGATGTGTTCGCATCGCTTGTCAACGACAAAAGATTTTAACTATTGTCAATTTACAGGTTTGAATTGCCCGAGAAAGCGGACATCGTTTTCTGTGAATAGCCGAATGTCATTGATCTGGTACTTGAGCATGGTGATGCGTTCGATACCCATACCAAAAGCAAATCCGGTATAAATTTCCGGATCAATATTGCAGTTGGCCAGCACATTAGGATCCACCATGCCACAACCGCCAATTTCAACCCAACCGGTGTGTTTGCAGATTTTACACCCTTCCTGGCCACAAATAAAACATGAGATATCCAACTCAGCGCTCGGTTCGGTAAATGGGAAAAATGAGGGTCGCAGCCTGATTTTAGTGTCTTTGCCAAAGAATTCCCTGGCAAAATACAGCATGGTTTGTTTCAGGTCTGCAAAGCTGACATGCTTATCGACATACAAACCCTCTACCTGATGAAAGATGCAATGCGCCCGCACTGATATGGCTTCATTTCTGAAAACCCTTCCCGGAGATAGTGTCCTGATGGGAGGCTTCTCTTTTTCCATCACGCGTACCTGCACTGATGAGGTGTGCGTGCGCAACGCGATGTCCGGATTTTTTTCGATAAAGAAAGTGTCCTGCATCTCGCGGGCAGGATGATTCTCAGGAAAGTTCAGCGCCGTGAAATTATGCCAGTCATCCTCGATTTCCGGTCCGTAAGAAACGTTGAAACCGATTCTTTCAAATATTTCAATAATCCGCTTTTTCGTGATCGAAAGTGGATGAAGGCTTCCTGTGGTATCCGGTATTGGCGGTAAAGTGAGATCAATCGGTGCTGCACTGATTTCATCAGAAGAGGCTGCTTCAAGACCGGCGATCAGTTCCTTGAATTTTGCCTGAGCCAGGTTTTTAAGGTCATTCAACAACACGCCCATCTCGCGGCGGTTTTCCGGGGCCACATCCTTCAGCGCGTTAAATAAGTCAGCTACCACACTCTTGCGGCTGATAAATTTTAATCTGTATTTTTCCAGTTCTTCCTGATTGGAGGCCTGACTCGAACTGATTTCCGTCTTAAGCGCTTCAACTTTTTCCCTCATTCTTAAATAGATTTTAAATGATCATTCCTGCCCCAACAGTCTCATTGGTGCCTTCATCAATGAGTATCACGCTGCCCGTTCCCCGGTTTTTCTTATAACTATCGTAAAAAAATGGCTTGGTGGTGCGCACCATTATCCTGCCGATTTCATTGAGTCCGAGGCTCAGATCGTCTTCAATTTTGTGCAATGTGTTGATGTCAACCTTGTATCGGATTTCCTTTACAATGCAACGGGCTTCCTTGGTAGTGTGCCTGATCGCATACTTGCCTCCGGGCACAATTTTCCGCTCGTTAAGCCAGCAAATCATCATTTCGATGTCCTGCCCGACTAATGGCTGGTTGTTAGGTTTTACAATCATATCTCCACGGCTGATATCAATTTCATCCTCAAGCGTCATAACAACATTTTGGGGAGAGAATGCTTCATCCATATGACCATCCATCGTCTCGATGGTTTTTATTTTACTTGTAAAACCAGAAGGAAGCGCCAGCACTTCATCTCCCGGTTTAAAAATTCCGCCTTCAATCCGCCCGGCGTATCCCCTGAAATCGTGATATTGATCAGAAATTGGTCTAATGACCCTTTGAACCGGAAACCTGCAATCAACGAAATTATAGTCGCTGGAGATATGCACATTCTCCAGCGTGTAAAGTAAGGTTGAGCCTTGGTACCAGGGCATCTTTTGCGATTTTTCCACAACATTATCTCCTTTGAGGGCACTGATGGGGATATACTGAATGTCCTGGATTTCAAGCTTGGAACTAAAGTTATCAAATTCCGCCTTGATTTTTTCAAAGATATCTTCCCTGTACTCCATCAAGTCCATTTTGTTTACACAAAGTACCAGGTGTTTGATTTGGAGCAGTGAAGCGATGAAAGCATGCCTGCATGTTTGCTCTACTACCCCATGCCTGGCATCGACCAATACGATGGCAAGATTGGCTGTGGATGCGCCGGTCACCATATTGCGGGTGTACTGGATATGTCCGGGCGTGTCGGCAATGATGAATTTTCTCTTCGGTGTAGCGAAATAACGGTATGCCACATCAATGGTGATGCCCTGTTCCCGCTCTGCTCTCAGGCCGTCTGTAAGCAGGGCGAGGTTTACCTGGTGGTCGCCCATCTTTTTGCTCGCAAGTTCTACGGCCACAAGCTGGTCCTCGAAAATTGACTTTGAATCGTGCAGCATCCGACCAATCAGGGTGCTTTTGCCATCATCTACAGATCCGGCAGTTGTGAACCGAAGCAGGTCCATGTTCAGGTAATCTTCAGTTGAAAAATCTTTGGTTATCTCAGTCATTATGTAAAATCAGTAATTTGAATATTGAAATTTGTTCAGGAGATTTTAAAAGTAGCCTTCCTTTTTACGGTCTTCCATTGCCGCATCCGATCGCTTGTCGTCAGCCCTGGTGCCCCGCTCTGTTTCCCGTGCAGCAGCCACTTCCAGGATGATGTCCTCGATTTGCGTAGCATTCGATTCCACAGCGCCGGTACAAGTCATATCGCCAATGGTGCGGAATCGAACGCGTTTGAATTCTACCTGCTCACCATCCATGACAGTGATAAAGGGTGAATTTGCGAGATAAACTCCATCTCTTTTCACTACCTCCCTTTGGTGGGTATAATAAATGCTGGGTATCGGGATATTTTCCGTGGCGATATATTGCCATACATCCATCTCCGTCCAGTTGCTGAGGGGGAATACCCTGAAATGCTCTCCGATATGCTTTTTCCCGTTGAAAAGATTCCAAAGTTCAGGGCGTTGATTTTTTGGATCCCACTGTCCAAACTCATCGCGGTGAGAGAAAAACCGCTCTTTTGCCCTGGCCTTTTCTTCATCTCTGCGGCCTCCGCCAAATGCTGCATCAAATTTGTATTTTTCAATGGCATCCAGCAGTGTTACAGTC
This sequence comes from uncultured Roseivirgaceae bacterium, assembly GCA_964482185.1. Classification (GTDB taxonomy): domain Bacteria; phylum Bacteroidota; class Bacteroidia; order Cytophagales; family Cyclobacteriaceae; genus JAAUQL01. The sequence continues at coordinate 18,707 of CAYZWN010000020.1, read as the reverse complement.
TGGAGAACATTCCGGCTGGGATTTGGCCCTTTTTCCTCAATAGCCTTTCCCTGATCGATCGATTCCTGAACGGAGGCAACAAGCAGTTCTACTCCCAATTCTTTTACGAGATTATCCCTGAATTCAATTGTCTCTTCAAAATTATGCCCGGTATCGATATGCATGAGCGGAAAAGGAATTTTTGCCGGCCAGAATGCCTTTTGTGCAAGGCGCACCATCACGATGGAATCCTTACCTCCCGAAAAAAGTAAAACAGGTCTTTCAAATTGTGAAGCTACTTCGCGCATAACGAAAATGGCTTCATTTTCGAGTTGTTTCAGATGTGAAAGATTATATCTATACATGTGCTGTCGTCAATATTTGATTTTTTGAATGATGTTTTCTAATAACTGGTTATGACAATTGTCAATGGAATTTATATCAGTTTTGATTTCGATGTCTGGCTTTGAGGGTGGCTCAAAAGGCGAATCGATTCCGGTAAAGTTTTTTATTTCGCCGGCACGCGCTTTTTTATACAAGCCCTTTACGTCGCGCGATTCGCAGACCTCAATCGGACAATTCACGAATACCTCAAGGTACCTCTCTCCGATAATCTGTCTGGCCATTTCCCTGATTCCTTCGGTGGGACTGATCAGGGAGCAGATGGTGATCACACCACAATTGGCAAATAATTTTGACACCTCGGCGGCTCTTCTTATATTTTCAACACGGTCTTCCTCAGAAAATCCCAGATTTTTATTGATGCCGCTTCTCAGGTTATCTCCATCCAAAAGCTGGGTGAGGTAGCCCTGGTTGTGCAGTGCATTTTCGAGACCCCGGGCGAGCGTACTTTTTCCGGAGCCGGATAATCCAACCAGCCATACCACCACTGAGCGCTGTTTAAGCAGCTTTTGTTTGTCCTTCGGCGATAAAATGGTATCGAAAATGGGAAAGATGTTTTCCATGCAAAATAAAATTCCCGCAAAAATAGCATTATTAGCTGAATTAAATAAATATAGGTTGTATTTTGGGGCTTTATTTTATTATATAATTTATTAGATAATGAATATTGATCACATTCTGGATATATCCAAAGCAGCCGGAAATGCCATTCTGGGAATTTATTATGATGAGGCCCTTTCACGTGAGGTTGAGAGCAAGGCCGACAATTCACCTCTGACATTGGCTGATAAGGCAAGCAACCAGGTGATTGTGGATGGTTTAAAAGAATACTTCCCGGATATACCCGTTTTGTCTGAAGAAGGCCGAACCATCAATTATGAAGAAAGAAAAAAATGGAGCCGTTTCTGGCTCGTGGATCCATTGGACGGGACAAAAGAATTTATAAAGCGAAACGGAGAGTTTACAGTTAACATAGCCCTGATTGAGGATGGCTTCCCTATACTGGGTGTGATTTATGCACCGGTACCGGATGTGTTATATATTGGTGATGCCGGCAATATGATAAGCTATAAAATAACCGGGAACGAGGATAGGGTTGATCTGAAAGTTAATCACAAAAAAGGCAATCGCATCGCAGTCGGCAGCAGATCACATGCTTCGCAGGAAGAGGCTGATTTATTGAATCAATATGATGTGAAAGACACCATCTCTGTCGGAAGTTCATTAAAATTTTGCATGGTGGCCGAAGGAAAAGCCGATATTTATTATCGCCATGGCCCTACGATGGAGTGGGATACCGCTGCCGGACAGGCCATTGTGGAGTCGGCAGGAGGCAGTGTGCAGACTTTTTCAACAGGTAAAAGATTCGGCTATAACAAGGAAAATTTATTGAATGGCAGCTTTTTAGTCCTGGGATTTTAGCTTAAATCGAGGACTGTAGCTAACGCCGAGGATTCCGCCAAAGCTGTGATACATTTCGCCGAAATCGTAGGCGAGATCAAGAGAAAGTTTCAGGCCCTCTACAGAGGGCACGGTGTATTCCACACTCAGATTTGAATAAACTTCCCACAGGCCGTATTCAAAATAATATCGATACTCGCTGTAGGCATCTTTGCTGTCCCAGTTGCTATTTCCTTTGTTTAAGCCACGGTGTGTCCCATAATTTTTTGTATAAGTGAACATGGCTCTATAGGAGAAATTTTTATGCCCGGCCAGAAAGCCAAAATGATGTGCAAACACTCTTGTACTTACAAAATAAAGATCATAGGAACTGTCAAAATCGGGATTGAAGTTTTTAACACGAGATTCTGTAAGAAGCATGGGATTGCCGAGTGCCTTTCCCCAGTTGGACCAGCCTTTCCT
>CAYZWN010000020.1:0-16453 GCA_964482185.1 uncultured Roseivirgaceae bacterium | reverse complement strand
TCCTGTATAAACCATTGTTGTAATAATTGTCTCTGCCGCCATATTGAAATCCGTAATTTTCCTCGCGGGTTACAAAACGCCAGAAATCTTCATCTGAAATATTCTCTGTCTCAATGCCATACTCATCCCACATAATCTGATCTTTATCCTCTATTTCGCCGGGAAAAACAATTTCACCATCAATCACAAGATCAAAAAGACCCTCACCACTTTGCCACAACAGCGAAATATTTTCATATACAATTTCCTTTAAAAATGATTTTTCTTCATTAAAACGAATGACTATACCGGCAATATGATCTTTATTCCTTTCAAAAAAGCGCGCAAAACCGGAAGAATCCGTAAAAGGTTTCTGTACATAAACCTGAAGGGTTGTGTTGCTCATTCTGGCGTTTAATCCGAAATCAAACAGGCCCAGGTGCGCACCGGCAGCATTGGTTGCTTCACCACCGCCGATTTTCTCAGATCCCATACCAAAGAAAGTAGACCAATAATCCACAGGGATCTCTGTGCCATTGGGCAATGTGCCGCCAAACAGCGCAGAGTGATTGATCCCGATGTGCGGGTTTACAGGTAGTTTATTTGTCCGGATATATGCAATTTTCTCATGGAACAAGGGTTTATCGGTTCCGTCCGGGCTGCGGTCATCGAGTAGAATACCCTGGTTCAGGAAGCCTTTGATCTGGATGTACCCTTTGGTAAATGGCAGATCGGTATATTCATAAAACCCCAGCCCGATTCTGGTGATTGGCCGTGCATTATTACTCAGATAATACGATCCGGTCCCCAGATTTTCGCTGTATTGGGTAAAAGTAATTTCCTCCTTGCCTGCAATGAATTTCAACTTCCCATAGCTCAAATTGCCATACAGTTCATGGATATATGATTTGTCTAACTGGTTTTTGACAATAAACTGCCCGCCGACATCCGCGCGCCACTTTTTACCGAAAAAGAAGTTTTTTTCTACGTCAGCATGCAGGAGGAATTCATTCTGATCGCCCTCGTAGATACCGTGTTTATTGGCAGTCAACCAAAACGGAATGGTTTTGCTGTCAGCAATCAGCAAAGTGGATTTAAAAGATAAATAGGCTGTGCTGTCGTATTGGGCTTGGGTATTTAAGGAATAGATCATCAGAAATACAAACAGGATAAGCCATGATACTTTTTTTTGCATACAATCAATAAGCATTTTGGTCTCCTTTAAACATTACCAGGACTGTGGCAACAATGATTTTCATATCAAAAAGTATTGACCAGTTTTCCACATAAAAGCGATCGAGCTTCACCCTGTTTTTCAGCTTAAAAAAAGTGTTGGTCTCTCCACGGAAGCCTTTGGATTGTGCCAAACCGGTAATGCCCGGCTTTACATAATGACGTACCATAAACCGATCGACCTGCTTATGGAATTCTTCTGTATGCTTTAACATATGTGGTCTGGGCCCCACAACTGACATTTCGCCCCTGAGCACGTTGATAAACTGCGGAACTTCGTCAATATTGGATTTTCTCAGAAACCTGCCGATTCTGGTTATGCGCGAATCTGATTTTGTCGCCTGCAATTGATCGGACTCTGTGTTCACCGTCATGGTTCTGAATTTATAACACAGAAAGGGTTCATTGTTGATCCCGGATCTCAGTTGTTTGAAAAACACCGGCCCCTTTGAATCCCGCTTTATCAGGACGGCCACAAGCGGTATCAGCCACGAACCGATTAAAAGCAGAAAAAGCGATGAAAAGACGATGTCGAATGATCTTTTGATTACACGGTTGATCTGATCGTCGAGCGGCTGTGGCGGGAAGTCGAGCACCGGAATCATGTCATACAATTGAATTTGTATGTTTTTGAACGGAACGCCCCGGTAATCAGGCACAGCATGTATTTTGATAAAATGATCTTCCGCAAAAGTGGTGAGTTCACTCACCTTCCGGTAATCGAGGTATGGTAAAATGCAAAAAATCTCATCGATTTCGAGTTCCTTAGCCAAACAGGGAATATCTTCGACCCGGCCTCTGATCAGGGAATTGCTCGCCTTGTCATCGAAATAGCCAAAAAAGCGGTAGCCCATGTCCGGATTCTGGTTGAAATATTTTCGTAGATCAGTGGCAATTTTACCATAGCCTGCAATAATCACCCGGCGGTAGTTGTAGCCGACTTTGCGGTAGTATTTCAAAAAAACAACAAAACCAATATTGAATATTGCCAAACCGATGCTGGTGGCGCAGTAAGCGTAAAAAACAAATAGTTTGAAAAATACGCCGTCCTTAATCCCCAAAAAGGCAAATATCAAAATGAGGTAAAGCGCCAGGGCATTCAATAGCTTTCTGATCACCCGCTCGATGGATGCCGACCGGTCCGTCTCATGAATTTTAATGATATAAGCAGATACGATCCAGGAAATATTAAAGAAGAGTTGCAGTTCAAAATAAATATTACCTAAGAGGGTATCCGGATCGCCGATTATCAATATATAGGTCAGGAAATAGGCAATGTTCAGAAAGAAGATATCTCCTGCCAGATTGATTTCTTTGAGGTATTTTGAATAGCGGTAAGTCATTGGGTTCAAAATAATGGCAAATATAGGTTTTTGCCTTACTAAAAATGGGTTAAAGACTGGATTTTAACAAAAAAGAGCAGGTGGTAACAGGTTCTTCTTAGGAAGACCTACACGATAGAAAATGGGTTTTGCTAAAATGTCTCGGTTAGGTTGGGGTGAAATTAACTGAACTAGTCATCATGGAGTAAGATTATCAATAATAAAGGCACAAAATCATAATAAATTAAAACAAACCCTTCCCATCACAATCATTCAACCAATCCTCCAGGGCACTTTTTAAGGTGTAATTCCACCTAAAATTATCATCCAAAACTTTCTTCCCACTGATATTCGTTGATAGCATTAGTTTTTTTACCCGATCCGGGTGAATGCCCAATTTATCAAAGCCCAGGGCTCCCAATACAGCCGCTGCTGACTTTAAGGCATTTGCATTAATGACGAGTTTTGGGGGTCTTTTTCCGATAACTTCACACATCGTTTCCACGATTTCGCTGATGGCAGGAGCCGGTTCATAAGTAAAATTGTATAATCGAACGCCGGAGTCATAGGATTTGAAAATTTCAAAGCTTTGATGCACCAAATCTTTAACATAAATGCAGGCCTTAACCGTATCCTTTCTTCCTGGGTAAAAAAACTTACCCGAATTAATTGCCTGATAAAGTCTGGTAAAGTTGCCTTTTTCGCCTATACCAAATACCACCCCAGGCCGTATTATCAATAATTTTCTTTTCGGATCCTTTGCCGCCCATTCTCTATGGATGTGTTCAGCGATTAATTTTGAAATGCCATAAGGGGTGTTTGGTGTCGGTAAGGTCGTTTCTGTCTTTAAATCTTCCCCTGCACCATATGGTGCAATCGAGCTTGTGAAAATGATATTATTGATTCCTTTTTCCTCTGCAAAAGCGCACACATTCTCAGCCCCCAGAATATTCGTTTCAAAATATTCATGATCTCGATGACCAGGCATACGGTGGATGGCCGCGAGGTTTATGAGTATATCATGTCTATGAAAATCACCTTTTAGCTCAATTTTATTTCGTACATCAATTTTGATTTCCTGAGCGTCACTTATATCAATATCTTTTATAATTACATTAAAGCTTGCATTTAAAAACTCTTTAATATGAGCCCCAATAAATCCTAAGCCTCCAAGCAAAATGGCATTGTGATTAGTCATTGATTATAGATATTTTAAGTCTTAATGTTTTAATTCTTTGTATTGTATCTTCAGAAGGGTTTATCAAAATAACTTTATCAAAGATTCTCATCAAGGGAATATCATCGAAATGATCTGTTATTAATGTGTCCAGATTAAAACTTAAATTGTTTTCCTCAATATGGCTGAGTAATGAAATCTTCTTATTTTCGCCTATATTTTCAACCCATTTTCTTCTTCTCAAATCATTAGAATTAGTAGCTAAAACAAAATCAAACTTTAAAAGTCTACCAATAAATGCTGCATAATTCTCCGGAGCTGCAGTGGATAAACACCTTATTCCATTATAATTAGAAAAATGATTTAACACGATAGGATTTATTTGTTTTATGACAATCTTTGAAAATTCTCTTAAACTTTTTTTTGGAAAACCATTCGTGGTTAATAGAATATAATATTTTAATATAGAATGACTTATGACTCGCATGATTCTTAGCCAAACTAATATCAAGATCAATATTGATTTGAAACTAAATCTTTTTAGATAATAAAGGAATGCGAATTTGATAAACCAATGAAAAGTATTGCCTCGTATTAAAGTCCCATCTAAGTCTACAATTAACAAATTATTATTCATATTTGTCATTACCTCTATAATCCTTTGACCAAGGGAACCTAACTAAACAGTTAGAATAGATATAATAATCTGGTTTAATTAAAGAGTCTTTAAATGTCCATGATACTACAGCAACTTTGATAAAACAATTGATGCTTTTATTTTTTATACTTTCAATTACAGTTAGGACAGATTTTCCGCTATCAATTGCATCATCAATTATTAATATTTTCAATCCATTATCTATGCTGTATGGAAATACAATTGTTTCAGGATTGGATTCTCTGAAATTCTTCTTCCTTACTAAATTTGCTTCAAATATTCTTAGCAAGTCAGAAATCCTATACGGAAGCAAGGAAATCATATATGAAATTATAGCATGGTTTTTCCTCTTAGTAGTTTTCCGCTGAACTTCAAACAAAAAAGTCTTTGTATTCTTGAACTTATGATTTTTAATAATTTGGGCAAGTACAAATTTCCCGCCTCTTGGAATACCGATTATCAAATCAGGATTAAAATCAATATGCTCTGATAATTTTACTACGCTTTTCTCAAAGTCTTTTCTGTTTAGAGTGACAACCTTCACGAACTTTTAAATTAATATTTTTACTCTGAAATTAATATGAAGTTTGATAAGATAATAAAGAAAAATAAAGGAGAAAATCAAATACAAACCTAAGGCTGATTGAACAAAGTTCACAACCGGATAGAAAAACAAAAAGGTACAAAGAAAACAATAAATAGGGAAATATAAAATTTTGTACTGTATTAGTCTTTTCCATACTATATTTATTATTAACCCAGTTAAGAACATTATTGCAATCACAAATATGCCGAAATCAATAAAGTAAGGGCCTAGAAATGTAGTATAAACACCAAATCTTGGTAACGTACTTTGCGGATCTGGCACAATATTTTTGTCTAAGACGATACTCATAAATTTGGCAACTATATAAAATGTTAAAGCACCGTAAGTGTGGTTGTAATTACTATAATGGTCGAAGAGATAGCTCCATTCAAAAAAGCCATGTAAATAATATTGGCTAAAGTTAGTACAAGCAAAGACGGTGGTGGATATAAAATCATTTTGATTCTCCATTAAATCATTAGCGATTTTATTTGGCTTTAAGGTATAAGAGTAAGCAGAATTATTAGCACTATATTTAGGGGTAAAACCGTAAGAACTAATTCTATCAATGAAGATGTAAAGGGAAAAAACAAAGGATATAATTCCAATAGCAGCAATGTATATCAGCTTAAGTTTATTTTTATTTATTTCTCCAAAACAAAACAAGTAGTAAATGTAGATACTTAGGCTAATAATCATAACCCCTCTATTACCAGTTAATAGGACATCAAAGGAAGGATAGATGAAAAGAATTATGCCAAAAAGGTTTAGCTTTTTACTCCGGATTTTAAATAGCCTCAGGATAATGTAATAAAATATACCCGCTGGAAAAATAAATGAGGATAAAATCGAGAAAATTGATGTATTTGTTTCTTCAATCAATTCCTTCCTCTCGTAGGAACTCATTAAGAGGTTGAGTCCTCTTAAATAAAAACGATCATATAAACGGAATAAAATCCCGAACATAATCACTAACGCAACAAATAAAAGCCAAAAGTTAAGTTTTTTGGAATTATACTCAATATTATATCGTAAGTATTTATATAATTTGAACTTTGTTCCATTAATTAGCCCGAGACAAAGAAAAAATAAGGCTATTAAGTATATTAATATTGAAGCAGTAGAAGGAATGTATTCAATTTTAATGGGAGCAATGATAAAAAGTCCTAAATAAAATAAATGGCCCACCACTAGCATAATGAGAGGGTGAAAGACTTTAATATGAATTGATGTATGGCTCATTATTATTTAAAACCAGAGTTATTCCATTATAAATATTGATAACATTATTTGAGTTCAAACATAAAGGATTATTGATTGGTTCAGCAATGTTTCCTGGTATACTTCTTTTCAATAACTCTTTAATAAGAGTCGTTGGTTTTGCTTGATTTTCCTTCAGAGCGTTTACGTTATTGAGAATCTCTTTTAAACTTTCTATTTTTTCTAATTTTGTGACTAACCCATTTTGCGTCAAAAAGGAATCAGAAAGAACCAGCACTGGCTTTTCATTTATAATCCTTTCCAAGGCAATCGTTCCGGTAATAGTAATAGCACATTCAGTTATTGAGTCAATATCCTTCATCGATACTGATGGATCAAGAAGATAAGTATTTTGAGTATTAGTAATAATTTTTTTTAGATTATTATTTATTTCCTCTCGATATTTTGGATTCAATTTTATGACTAGTATCCAGTTACTAGGCAAATTTTCTGATATTTTTAATATTGTCGCAGGTTGATCTCTATATTTCCTACCCCAAACATCAAGGTTAAACTCCGGTTGCATTTGCATAGGATATAATAAAATCTTTTTACCCATAAATTTCAAATCGGCAAAACTTGTTGAAATTTTTTTTAGTTGAAAGTATTTAAATTCAATTAATGGTTTTCTGTAAATGTAAATGATCGGGTTGTGCGTACAATACTTCTCACCCCTCAAAAATTCTATTAACAATTTAATCCTGTAGGGTATTCTGCCTAAGCGATTTTTTAATTTTGTTATTTTACTGTAACCGACACTTTCCATGTAGAAAGGTTGAGCGCTTCTCTCCACAATACTTTTAATAATAGTTTGAATTTTTTCATGAGTATATTCTTTTGGAATCGATTGATTTAGATAGATTGGGTCATAATTGTCATAATTATGAAATGAAAATCTAATATCAGGATATCTTGATCCTTCAATGTCATAAAATGGAATTTTTCTCAATTCACAGGCGATACATAAAAAATGGGTGTGAACATTTCCTACCTCCCCTATCACCAAATCCGGCTTTTCAATATTAAGTATTCGATTAACATGATCCCAGTAATATTGATAATGTTTGGTTTTGCTCTTAAAATACAATACCATACGGTCTGAATTTGATACTCTAGCGTAAATATGTCTATCACTTGAAAAAGTTTTTAATTGACTCTTTTTTGGATATGGAATAATATGTTTTGTTGAATAATTCTTTGGTAAAAACAGATGATTTTGAATAATCCAGGTTACTTGGATTCCATTTTTTATAAGATGACTAGCTACTGCATCATATAAAAAGGTTTTAGTTCGAACCTCTGCGAACAAAATTTTTTTTTGAGCTTGCATACTTGAATTTAATGAAAACTGAAGTTAATGTACCAATGAGCAACGCAAAGCATAATCCATTAACACCATATGACGGTATAAATACAAAGCACATAATTAAGAATAGTACTAAGCCTATTACAGATGATTTTGCGATTAATTTCTCTTTTTGATTGATATACAAATCAACATGTGCCAACATTCCTATATTAATTATTATAAAAAGCGCCAGTAAAACAAAATAGATTCCAATGGAGCTCAAATATGACTCCTTCCCAATGAAATATAGTAGCGGAAAAATTAGAATGACGTATAGAAAGAAACTTGAAATCGAAAGCATTACGATCTGACGTCTAAAATCTCTTTTAATAATTAAAAATTTTGTCCTATCCATCTTCCAATTTAAAAGCAATTTTGGAATATATAATGAAATTGTACTAGCTTCAAAAATAGTTGTAAGAGAAGCGCAAATCGAAAGAAAAAAGGAGTATATACCAACCACATCCATAGTCTCATAGTGCTTCAAAAAGTACTTATCAACAGTAAAGATTAATTTAACTGATAGTGCACTTATAAAAAAGTATCCACTAAATCTAAGAGCGGATGATATTCTTCTGAAACTAAACCCAAAGTTAATGTCTTTGAATTGCAGGCCAAGTGATTGTAATATGTAAATTCCTAGAGCAATAGAAAAAGTTACAGAAAAGATCCAAAATATAAATAGAATTGTAAGCCTGCTTTCTACCAGTGAAAAATAATTAAAAAAAATGAAAATGTACACCCATAGAGCTGACCTAATAAATAAAATCATTGATGCAACGATTTGCTTTTCTAAAAATATAAGGACTCTAAAAATCTCATTTGATAAAAACTCGAGAACGAGAAGCATTAATAGATACCAGATGTATTCAGAAACTAGTTCATCAATAAAGCCTATAAAATAAATAAATGGAACTATCCAGATAATACTTAAAATAAATGAAAAATGGCTCGAAAGATGTATTATTCGCTCTCTTTGATTTTTTGCCTGAGAAATTTGGCGACCACTATAATTGAAATATTCAAAACCTAGAAGATACGTTAAAAAGTTTATAGTGTAAAAAATTATACTATAGGTTCCTAAGTCTTCTAGAGTAAAGAATTTGGCAAGGTAGACAACTAAAACTAATTTGCTTATTAAGGAAAATCCCCTGAGAATAGTATTTGTAATTCTATTCTGTTTAGAAATATCTTCAGTCATTGAGTGGGGGCGTTATCATTAAGCATGCATTTTAGTACAATAGTTGCATCACCAAAATAAAGAATTTTTATACCTTTTAATTAATTATACTCCTCTCAAGTGGTGTACCTCGTTTAAAATCTTTATTTACTTTTTTTCCAAGTATTTCAGGATAATACTTTGGGTGCATGCCATAACCCGGTCTAATTGACCTTACATTTTCTTCGGTAAATTTTTCACCTGCTTTGATGTCTTTAACAACAAAGAGTGAACGTGAGAATTTGCGGCTGGCTTTAACTTTATCTGTTAATTCGTATGTAACCTTACCTACAGCTTTTTCTGCTTGGCGTACAGCCGCAACCATAGCCGTAAACTCCTTTTCATCGAGTGAGAATGAGGCATCTGGTCCGCCGATGGATTTGTCGAGGATGAAATGTTTCTCGATTACTTTGGCACCTAAGGTAACTGCAACAACAGGTGCAATAAAGCCCATAGTATGATCGGATAGACCCACTTCAACACCAAAACGATTTTTTAGATCGGGTATGGTTAATAAGTTGGCTTCTTCAATAGGGGCAGGGTAGGAGGAGGTACACTTAAGCAAGGTAATGTTGTTGTTACCCACATTACGGCATGTTTGTACCGCAAGTTCAATGTCCTCCAGTTCTGCAATACCAGTAGAGATTATCATCGGACGACCCTTTGAAGCAGTGTATTTGATCAACGGGATGTCCTGAATCTCAAATGAGGCTATTTTGTGGTAGGGCGGGTTGAATTGTTCCAGAAAGTTTACTGCTGTTTTGTCAAAAGGGGTACTAAAGCATAACAAACCTTCTTCGGCTGCAACCCGGAACAATTCTTCATGCCATTCCCATGGAGTGTACGCTTCTTGGTATAAATCGTATAATGTTCTTCCTTTCCAAAGCCCTTCATTTATAGTGAAATATTCGTTATTGCACTCAATTGTGAGGGTGTCAGCAGTATAGGTCTGTAATTTGATTGCATCGGCACCAGCGCGCTTTGCTGCACGAATGGTTTCTATGGCTATTTCAATATTATGACCATGGTTTGCAGATTGTTCTGCAATAATAAAGGTGTTATTGTTGTTTGCAAGATCAAATTTCATGGTCAATCAAATTTTTCGTTGGTTATTACTGCAATCGTTGAGTTATTTCTCACTTTAGTTAATTCTATTACACCATTGGGTGTTTTAACTAAAATTGTTGGATCTGTTTTCAATATTAGGCCGTTAGGCATATCGTTTTCATACCCCAATTCGGAAAAATTAACTTGGTCTATTGTAATTGTTTGATTTCTTAGTACCGTGTATGCTCCTGGATAAGGATATGCTTGTGCCCGAATCCAGTTATAAATTCGTTCTTTGTGCCAATTCCAATTAATTTGACCATCTCTCGGGGTACGTTTCCCGAAATAAGTTGCTTTGCAATTATTTTGTTTGATGCGTTTTAACTGGTTATTCTTAATTTGTGAGATCAATTTAAAAATCATTTTAGGATAAATTGTTTTGAATTCATTTAAAATATCTGCCCCTGTGTTATTTACTCCAATTTGGATAATATCCTGTAAAACAATGTCTCCAGTGTCACACCCCATTTCCATGATATGGGCTGTAATTCCAGTTTCTTTCTCTCCGTTGATAATGGCCCAAACGTGTGGTGTTCTTCCTCTGTATTTGGGTAGCAAAGAACCATGTAGGTTAATTGCATACAAATCAGGATGGTTTAATATATTTTCTTCAACAATAAAGAGATAGTTTATCGAAAAGATGACATCAGTTTTAAATTGTTGTAGAAAACATGAAGGATCATTCTTTCGAGGACTACCAATAAAGATTGGAATCTCATTTTTTGTTGCAAATTCTATGATCTCATCCGAATTTTTATCTGTGAAGATAAATTGTGGCATAAATTCCGGGGCACAATGTTTTAAAGTGCTTAAACCAAGCTCTCCCGAACAAAGAAAACCTATCTCAAGTTTCATAATTCTTGTATGTTTTTCAACAAACGTTTAAGCGATTGCATATCCATAAACTCTGTTTGTTTTTCGATGATGGATTTTTTATAAGTCGTTAATTTTATGTGGTTTATATTAACAGCTAGCGATGTTTCGTTCAGATTATTTAAATCACCAATGCAAATGGCTTGTTTGCTCTTTTTGATTCCATTGTAGATTTCCTTTTGGTTGTTAATATAATATCCACATAAAAATGGCAATCGTCTGGCACAAGCTTCAATGGCAACAGTACTCGCCGGAAAAAATCCAAATTCCGATTGATCCATTAAATTCGAGATTTGGAGTGCATTCAAATTATAGAACCAGCATGCTTCTGACGTTTTGGGTTTTAACGCCGAAACAACTGCTATAGGTTTCTCTAATTTATTTTCCCTAAGTATTTGGATGAATTTCTCGCTCAAATTGAATGGATCAGCGCCACCCATTATCAGGAGACAAGAATATTTTTTTTCGCACGGCTCAATGGGCAGACGAAATTCTTTTCGAATCAATGCATATTGAAAACCGAGTAGAAGCTTTGTATATGATTCTTTCGAATATGAACTGGGGTCAATTCCTTCGGCATGGTTTATAACGATATCGGCCACGTAGTGTTTGTCGTGCATGTCGTCGATACAAACCAGTTTGCAGCCTTTGTTTTTGATTGCTTTTTGGTATTCGGTCGTGAAATAGTAGTTATCTAGTACTACTATTTCATCACCATTTAAATACTCTAAGAACCGATCGAAATGCGAATCATTATCGGGTAAATCTATCCGCTTAGGGCATACTTTCTCTATTTCAGAAATTTGGTATTCCGTAGTTTGGCTTATGGCAAAAATGCAATGAAAATGTTCGTTGAGCATTTCGGCCAATGCTAAAGTACGGATAAAATGCCCCATACCTATTGCTGTGCCACCATCTGCCCGAAATATGATTTTACGCTTCATTTAGATGGCTCCTGTTCATTTTCAAAATTGGGATCAGTACTATTAAAGGGCTCTTCATCTAACATATAGAATGCTTTTATCCAGGCTGCATATGATTTGGTAGGCAATTTGAATTCTCCCTGTTGACCTGGATTTGGAATAATGATATTCCGGGTTTTCAATGCTTGCAAAGCATTATTTAAAGTAGTGGCTTTAATCGTAATTTCATGTTTTATTTTCGTCCTGTTTACCCAGGAATCAGAAAACCGGGCCATTGCCTGTAATACCCTCTGGTATTCATCGGAGCCAATTTGGGTGAAATACAATTCATTAAAATACTTATGACCCAATTGGTTGAGAGCGCCATTAACACCAAAGGCCCCATCTATTACGTCATCGGCACAAATACGGTAATCTATATCATTCTCGAATGCCTTGTAGGCAAATTCCTGCAAAAAGTGAGGATACCCTTCGGATAATTGAGATATCAGATACAAGGCATCATCATCTATGGTAGTCTGATTGGTATTTACGTGGTTTGCTTTTTTTAATCCACTCATTTCAACAGCGTTATTTTCCTCATCACTTAACGGTTTGAGTGTTAGTATCGAAAAAATCCTTGATGGTGATTCGTGACTTTCTTTAAGCTTGGCGATTAACCCGGGTTGGCCGGTCATTCCAATCACAACCTGGTCGCAGCCCCTTTTTGAGAGTTTTTCGGTAAGCAATTTTACGATTTCACCTAAAGAAGCTTTTTCACCCGGACGGTCTGCTTCATCAATTAATATAAGGATACCATCAATTTCTCTGCTTGCCAGCCTGATCACTCTTTCAAAATTCAATACCAGTTCATTCAATATCTCATAGGACTGAATAAGGTTCTCGTCAATTTTATGATAGCGAATTCCTAATATTTCCCAGTTACTTAAAAAATCCCAGACACTGGTTGCAAGTGTTTTTATTATCTCCCTTTCGGAGAGTGCACGTTTAAAATCGGCAGCAATTGCCTTTAGAATTTCAAAAAAAGATTGTGTAGAGTCAAGTTCAATGTTAATTACAATAAAGTTTACTTTTTCGGAGCTGCTAAGCGGAATTTTGCCGCTTGCCTGTTCTTCCACCATCAGGAAGAGTGATGATTTGCCCAATCCACGTTCGCCTTCAATCAAAAAATGGTGTGGATTACCGTTTTTGGTTTGGAACAAACTCTGTTCGATAAGTTTCATTTCTT
Organism: uncultured Roseivirgaceae bacterium; assembly: GCA_964482185.1. Taxonomy (GTDB): domain Bacteria; phylum Bacteroidota; class Bacteroidia; order Cytophagales; family Cyclobacteriaceae; genus JAAUQL01. The sequence goes on along the minus strand of CAYZWN010000020.1, from coordinate 3,540 downwards.
CCTTACGGCCCTGAAAAAGGTCGTATGAGGCAATACTATTTGGCCTGAATGGATTAAATTTCATTTTTCCGTTTAATAAAGGCTAATATTTGCTAATAAATGCTAATATTTTGATGCAGCAAAAATAAAAAATAAAACATCTTTCAGCATTTCGGCCAGCGCCAGGGTACGGGTAAAATGCCCTTTGAGTATTGTTTGGTTACCAATAGAGCGGAACATGATTTTACGCTTCATTTAAAAGTTTATATTTCATTTCAGCTAGTTTCCAGTCGGTTTCAGTATCAATATCCTGAACTTCGGTTTCAGGTAGAATAACCATGCTGCCATTTGAACAAAGAAGCGTTTTTTCATTAAGTAAAGCATTGGTTTTTACCCAATAAAAGGAGCCGGAATCATGGTATGCAGGTTTTAAATCCTGACTGCGGGTTTTTAAATGATCAGGCCAGATCATTGTTAATTTATTATCCTCAGAAATTTCCAAGGCTCTCAATATTGGATAGGAAAATTCAACAACAGGGCAAACAGAATCCAGCTTGTCACTATTCATTTTGTCAAAAGCTTCCAAAATCTGGGAACTTGTAACAAACGGTGCAGTTGGTAGTATGCAGCAAATTTGATCGAAATGTTGGCCACCTTTAGCATATTGGTTAACCACTTCTATAATTACATCGGCTAAGGTGGCAAAGTCGTTGGCGTTTTCGTTGGAGCGAAAAAAAGGTACTTTAGCGCCATATTTTTCAGCCACTTTTGCTATCTCCTGGTCGTTGGTGGAAACCATTACTTCATCAAAAAGTTTTGATTTTAATGCTACTTCAATGGAATAAGCTATGATTGGTTTCCCTAAAAAATCTTTGATGTTTTTTCTGGGTATCCGCTTACTTCCTCCGCGGGCGGGGATTATACAAAGATTACTCATAAAAGTCGTTGATTTCATATATAACGTATCGCTGTTCTTCATCCGTCAGTGTAGGATACATTGGCAAGCTGATGCAACGACCATAATAGGCCTCTGCATTTGGCAAATCCCCTTCCTTCCAACCAAATTGTTTGTAGTAGGGCATTAGGTGTACGGGTACGTAATGGATTTGCGCAAATATGTTGTGTGAGCGTAAGTGTTGGTACAAGCCCATTCTGTTTTCAACCTCCAATACATACAAATGGTAGGCATGTCCTTCAACAACGCCCGATTGTCCTTTTGCAAAAGGATTGGTGGTAAAAGCATCTGAATAGGTTTGGGCAATGTCTTTCCTGCGTTTCAACCCTTCATCTGCCCGTTTAAGTTGCGAATGCCCCAAAGCAGCTTGAAAGTCGGTTAAACGGTAATTGTAGCCCAACTCTTGGATTTCGTAATACCAGCCGGGATAGTCAGCGCTTCGCACGTCATTAGTCAGTGAGTCAATAGTCATTAAGTCATTAGTCATTGAGTCATTAGTTGCCGATTTTGCTTTGCTAATAGGAACTTCGCTACGCTCAGTATTCGCCAGTGTTTGGATACCTAATGCTGTTTCAAGGGGATTTTGAAAAATTCCGGCGTCTTTGGTAATGCCATGGGTGCGAAGGGAAAGAAGTTTTTTATACAGTTTCTCATCGTTGGTGGTGATCATACCTCCTTCGCCTGCTGCAATGTGTTTAACCGGATGAAAGGAGAAAACCGACATATCGGCAAATTGCCCATTTCCACAACGTTGTTTTTTCCCTTTGCTATCCACAAAATATCCGCCGGGTGCGTGGCAGGCATCTTCAATCATCCACAAACCAAATTCATCGGCCAATTTTCTAAATTCTTCCAAGTTAACGGCAAATCCTGCAAAATCGACAGGAATTATTCCCTTGAAGTTTCCTGTGGGGTGGGATTCAAGTAAGGCTCGTACTTTTTGGATGTCCAAACAATAGGTCAAAGGATCGATGTCGGCAAAAACTACTTCGCCACCACAATAGCGAATGCAATTGGCACTTGCCGCAAAGGTTATGGGAGTAGTAATTACCTTATCGTCCGTTTGTACATTCAAAGCCATTGCGGCTAAATGCAAAGCAGCAGTTCCATTGGAAACCGCTACAGCGTACTTACATCCAATATAATTGGCAAACGCTTCTTCAAATTGTGCAATGGCCGGGCCTTGTGTCAAAAAGTCGCCTTTCAATACCGTTACTACGGCATCAATATCGTCTTGTGTAATGTTTTGACGACCGTAAGGAATTGCATTCATTATTATAGCGGTTTAAAGTTGGGGTCAACAAAATTTAAAATCTTTTCTTGCAAACTTTCTACGGTTTCCCATTCGTCGTTTGTGCCCGAGTTGTATTTGAATCCTTCGGGTACCGGTTTGGCCTTGTGGTGTTTCATGAAATCTTCACGGTGCTTTGAAAATGAAACAGAAGGAAGAATTGCATAATAATTATTAAATTCTATTGTACTTAGCGAATCGGTTTCTGTTATCATTTCTTCATGCAATTTCTCTCCCGGTCTAATCCCAACGATCTTAAATTTGCAATTTGGGGCAATGGCCTTGGCAACGTCCATTATTTTATATGATGGTATTTTTGGCACAAAAATCTCCCCTCCCAAAGCATTTTCAATTGCAAAAAATACTAACCTAACCCCTTCTTCGAGGGATATGTTAAACCTGGTCATGTCCTCGTGGGTAATTGGAATTTCGCCATCTTTTCTTTTGTCAATAAAAAAGGGAATTACAGATCCACGTGAGCCCATCACATTTCCGTATCTCACTACAGAGAATCTCATATCACGTTTCCCTTTTATATTATTGGCAGCGGTAAAAAGTTTATCTGAGACAAGCTTTGTAGCGCCATATAAATTAATTGGAGCACAAGCCTTATCTGTACTCAAGGCAACAATATCATTAACATTGTTTGTTATTGCAGCGTGAATAACATTTTCTGCTCCATCGACATTTGTTCTAATGCACTCTGTTGGATTATATTCTGCTGTATCTACCTGTTTTATAGCTGCTGCATGTATAATTACATCGATTCCTTCACAAGCTCTTGTCAGTCTTTCTCTGTCCCTGACATCTCCAATAAAAAAGCGTAATTGTGGATACTTATCATGAGGGTATTTTTGTTTTAGTTCAGATTGTTTTAACTCATCTCTTGAGTAAATCACAATACGTTTAACATCAGGGTATTCTTTCAGAATCATTTCGATAAATTTCTTTCCGAATGACCCAGTGCCCCCAGTTATAAGGATATACTTTTCATTAAGCATTTTTAGTTTTTTTAATTAAGTATAGATATAGTAACGAAAAAAAAGTCCCAAAAAAAAGAAAAGTTAATATGGTGACAGTTCTCTTCGGCTTACTCTTCTCCACCGGCACCTTCACTGGCTCCAACACGGTAAATACCGGTGTTTCTTCTTTCACCTTAATCTTTGCCTGTTCCAACTGAGTGGCTAATCCTTTAAAAACTTCAAAGGCCAGATTGTATTCATTTTGCAATCTTTGCGATTCAGCCATGGCGAGGGCAGTCACTACGTTGCGGTTACGGTCGTTGAAGAGGGCGAGGGCTTCCTGGGTTTCTTCA